>JALZGN010000132.1 GCA_030861005.1 Actinomycetota bacterium | reverse complement strand
AGGACTTCTGGCATCCCGCGATGTTGTCGACGGGCTTCGTGGACGCAGACGGTAAGCCCGACCGTCGCCCCTACGCGCTTCGTCATACCTACGCGATGATGGCGCTGAGAGCAGGGCTGCCGACCTTCAACGTCGCGCGGCGGATGGGGACGAGCATCGAGATGATCGAGAAGACGTACGGGCACCTTGCGCTGGACGCTGAGGAATGGGAGCTTGAGCGCCTTGAAGCGTTCGATTCCGAGATCGATGGACGCAAGGCGGACGCACCGGAGATACGCACATGACGCGCAAACCGCGTATTTCCAGGAAGCCCTCTGGCGGACTCGAACCGCCGACCCCCTCCTTACCATGGAGGTGCTCTACCAGCTGAGCTAAGAGGGCGCTCGTGGGGATGCTAGCCCAGGTCGTCGGTTTAGCAGGCCGACGGCCCTGGTAAGTTGCCGCCGTGCTTCGCAGGATTCTTTGGAACGTCCTCTTTGCCGTGTTCGGGGCCGTCGCCACGATCGCCGCGCGCAAGGGTGCGTCGAAGATCTGGCGCCTCGCGACGGGCGAGGATCCGCCGGCCAGGCGATGAGTCGGGGCGACCAGCTCGTCGAGCGCGGTGCCGAGCGGCTCCAGGAGCTCTCTCGCGAGATGGCGGCCCGTGGCGGCCTGGCGGAGAAGCTCGCCGGGGAGCTCGCCGAGGACGCCGTTTTTCTCCGGAAGCTCAAGCCGAGTCTGATCGCCGCCCGCGCGCGAGGCGAGGCGCCGACCGATCAGCGTCCGGAAACGGACGTCCGCGCGCCGATCGGGCCACAGATTCCGAAGCGCCCGAAACCCCCCGGCGCGGGTCCCAACCCGCTCGTCGTGATCGGAGCGGCGCTCGCCGTCGGCATCGTTCTCGCGAAGATCCTCGACTGGAGAGGCCATGCCCACCCCCGGCGCTGACGTGAGCGTGGCCGGTGCGTCGAGCAACGAGCACGGCGTCGGTGCTGCCGCGAAGCAGGTCGCCGAGCACGCGAGCGCGGTTGCGCGTCTCGAGCTCGAGCTCGCCAGCCTCGAGCTCAAGCGCAAGCTCGCGAATCTCGCGCTCGGGATCGGGCTCGCGGTCGGCGCGGCACTCTTCGCGCTCTACGCGCTCGGGTTCGGGTTCGCCGCGGCGGCGGCCGGGCTCGCCACGTTCCTCGACACCTGGCTCGCGCTCCTCATCGTCTTCGCCGCTCTTCTGCTCATCGCCCTCGTCCTCGGTCTCCTGGCGCGCGGGCGGATCAAGAAGGCGACGCCGCCGGTTCCCGAGCGGGCGATCGAGGAAGCGAAGCGGACGCAGGCCGCGATCAAACCCGATGGCGGATAACGCTCGCACCCCGGCCGACGTCCAGCGCGACCTCGCGAGCGAGCGCGACCAGCTCGCGAGCGCTGTCGAGGCGCTCCGGAAGGAGATCGGCGAGGCGACCGACGTAACGGGCAAGCTCCGCGGGAACCTCGTTGCCGCCGCGGCCGGCGCGCTCGGGCTCGGCTTCGTCCTCGCCGGCGGGATCGGCGCGACGATGCGCCTTCTCGCCCGTCGCGGCCGCGAGGGTCGCGAGACGGCCCGCTTCGGACCGCTCTCGCTCGTCAGGCACGACTGAGGAACGCGCGCTCGGCGGACGCCGACGCCGGCCGACGGACGTGCTCGTCCGTCACGTGACCCCCTGCGAGCGTCCCGGTTCCGGCAAGGCGGCGATGAGCGGTCGCGTGCGGCCGTGGGCCGCAGCTAGTGGGGGAGGCAGGATTCGAACCTGCGAAGGCGGAGCCAACCGGTTTACAGCCGGTCCCCTTTGGCCACTCGGGAACTCCCCCTCGCCGCGACATCGTAGCGGAGCTAGATCGCTCGGATGGGTGCGTTAAGCCCGTTCGCCGCGCCGCCGATAGTCGCCAGGCGATGGAGCTTGAGAGCGTGCTCACGCGTGCGCTGGAACGCGGCGGAAGCGACGTTCACCTGAAGGTGAACGGGCCGCCGAGGGTCCGCGTGAACGGCGTCCTCGTCCCGCTCCCCGGCGAGAATCTCACCGAGAGCGACTTGGAGGACGTCCTCGCCGCCGTGACGGAATCGACGCCCCGCAAGCGCGAGGCTTTCGACGCGACCGGCGAGCTCGATACGTCCTACGTCGCCGAGGGAGTAGGACGCTTTCGCGTGAACGGCTTCCGCCAGCGCGGCACGATCTCTTTCGCCCTCCGATACGTCCCGACCGAGGCGCCGACGCTCGAGAGCCTCGGCTTGCCGGCCGGCGTCCAGAAGCTCGCCGACGAGCGCCTCGGGCTCGTCCTCGTCACCGGGGCCACAGGCTCGGGGAAGTCGACGACGCTCGCCGCCATGATCGACCGAATCAATCGGACGCGGGAGCAGCACATCGTCACGATCGAGGACCCGATCGAGATCGTCCACGCGGACAATCGATGCATCATCAACCAGCGCGAGGTCGGCGTCGACACCGAGTCGTATCCGGGCGCTCTCCGCCGCGTCCTCCGTCAGGATCCCGACGTAATCCTGATCGGGGAGCTGCGCGACGAGGAGTCTGCGAAAGCGGCTCTCCACGCGGCCGAGTCGGGGCACTTCGTCCTCTCGACCATGCACACGATCGACGCGGGGGAGACGATCAGCCGTCTGATCGAGTTCTTTCCGCTCGGGCAGCAAGCCGTCGTTCGCCAGGTCCTCGCCTCGGTCCTTCGCGGCGTCGTCAGCCAACGGCTCGTGCCGCGGATCAGCGTCGGACGCGTTGCCGCCGTCGAGGTCATGGTCAACACGGCGAGAATCGCCGACCTGATTCGAGATCCGATGAAGGCAGACGGGATCACGGACGCGATCGAAGACGGGAGCTTCCACCAGATGCAGAGCTTCTCGCAGCATCTCGTCCAGCTCGTGCTCGACAACGTGATCGACGTCGAGACAGCGGCGAGCGCCGCGACCGTTCGCCATGACTTCGAGCTCGAGCTCCAGCAGGCCCTCAGGCGGAAGCAGGTGGCCGAGAGCGGGATCGGCCCGGCCGTCGAGGTGGGCGACTTCGGGTCGAGCGCGCACACGCGCGAAGAGCTCGAGCGCGACCTCTTCGGATACGCGTGAGCGGCACGAGGACGTTCGCGTCGGCGCTCGTGGCGACCGCGCTGGTCGTCCTGGCCCTGCCGTCTCCGCTGGCTGCGCTCCCGTCGCACCGTGAGCCGAACGCGCCCGGCGCGATCGTCGTCCCGAGCGCGATCTCCGTTCCGCCTCCCGGCGGCGAGACGCTCCGCTCGTACGAGCAGCTCCTCGCCCTATGGCATTCCGCCGGTGCCGCCTACGGGGTGCCCTGGGAACTTCTCGCCGCGATCAACAAGATCGAGTCCGACTTCGGGCGGAACATGGGTCCCAGCTCGGCCGGCGCCGTCGGGTGGATGCAGTTTCTCCCTTCGACCTGGATGCGTTGGGGGGTCGACGCGAACGGAGACGGCCTGGCCGACCCATGGAACGCGGAGGACGCGATCTTCTCGGCGGCGCGCTACCTCGCGGCCGCCGGCGCCGATCACGACCTGGCACGCGCGATCTTCGCCTACAACCACGCGGCCTGGTACGTCGACGACGTCCTCGAGCTCGCGCGCGCCTTCGCCGACGGAGCCGGGTACGACCCGACGCTTCCGACCGGGGGCGGCTCCGACGACATGCTCCTCACGGGGTCGATGGGCGCGCTCTTCAGCGTCGACGCGATCGACGAGCGCCTTGCCTCCGCGCGCCGTCTGGTCGCGAAGCAGCAGCGGGTGCTTGCGCGCGCCGAGGACGCCGTCGAGCGACTCGAGGCGAAGGTGTACGAGGCGGAGCAGCGCGCCGGCGACCCCGAGCTCACGGACGCCGAGTTCCGACGGATGGAGCGCCGCGTCACGCATCTCGTTCGCGCGCACGAGGAAGCGCTTCGGCGGCTCACATTTGCGAACGAGCGGCTGGCGGACGCCGTGGACGCGCTGGAAGCGATCCGAGAGGAGGCACCGGCGGACGTCCCCACGGTCACGTTCGTCGTCCCCGAGACGGGCGGCGACGACGAGCTCGCCGCGCAGCGACACGTCTTCCCGGTCGGCGGCGGGCCGACGGTCGTCTCCGTCCCCTCCAGTCACCACGACTACCCAGCCGTCGATATCGCGGCGCCCGAGGGCTCGCCCGTCTACGCCCTCGCCGACGGCGTCGTCGAGGCCACCTTTCCGTCGCCTAGCGGCCGCTGCGGGATCGGCCTCAAGCTTCGCCTGACCGACGGCCGCGCGTACGTCTACTGCCACCTCTCCTACCTGGAGCCGACGCTCGCGGCCGAGACGCCCGTCGCGGCCGGCGCACCTCTCGGCCTGGTCGGGCAGACGGGGAACGCGACGGGTCCGCACCTTCACCTCCAGCGTGTCCCGGCGGACGTCTTCCCGCAGCGCGAGGCGTGGTTCCAGGCCTTCGCCGGGTCTGCCTTCCGGTGGCAGGGTGCGCCGCCCGCGGCGATCGCCGAGCCGGGCGCCGAGCCGGGTGCCGAGCCGAGCGCGCGTGAGCCGGTCTTCCGCGTGGTCGCGGCGACTCCCGCCCTCGGCTTCGAGCCCTAAAACCGCACCCGCCACTCCCCCGATCGGGGCTGAGCCGCGGGGCTCCCCTGCCGATCATGACGGAGATGGTTCGGCCGCCGCATGGAACGCTCCTCCGCGTGGCCACCGTTGCCGTGGTCGTCGCCCTCGGCACGTCGACCCTCACGCTCGCCGCCGCGGAAACGGGCGATACGACCGCTCGCGTGCCGCCTTCGCGGCGTGACGGCCTCGCCGTCCTGAGCGTCCCCGACGTCCGCCGGCAGGCCTTCGTCTTCGCCAAGGGGATTCTGGCCGACGCCGGCTTCGCCTGGCGCGTGGAGGGATCCGTTCACGGGTACGCGGCGAACCTCGTTCGCCGCCAGGATCCGGCGCCCGACACCGTCGTTATCGACACCGGCGCTCCCACCGTCGTGCTGGAGCTCGTCCCAGCGGGCGACGAGGAAGAGCAGGGGTTTCCCGAGGACGTCTCTCCGTACGCGGGAACCCGCGTCGTCGACGTGTCGGGGGACGAGTCGGAGGTTCGCGGCGCGCGCTTCTCGCGTCCCCACACCCGCGCCGAAACGCACGTCGGCCCGTCTTCGGAGCACCGCGCTCGGTCGACGCGCGGCCAGACGCGAACGCCCGACTTCCACGTCGAAGGAGCACCTTCGGAGCCCGGCGACGAGGTCGCGCTTCCCGTCCGTGCACGCCGCCTCGCGGCGAGGGTTGACGCCGCGCCGCGCCCGACGCCCGAGCTCGTGCGCTTCTGGCTCTACCAGCACGCTTGGGTGGTCACCGGGGCTCGGTTCGGATGGAGCGATGGCGCGGCGGCCCTCCGGATCCTGATCGCGGTCGACCGCCGGTTGCAGGAGCGGTGGGGATTCGGAACGCGAAGCGAGGTTCTCGCGCAGCGGGCGCTTCGCGAGGTGCTCGCGAAAGCCGGATGAGCGGTCGCGGCCGAGCGGCGGTCCTCGGGCGCACGGCGGCGGGGTATACGCTCGTCGAGCTCATCGTCGTGATGACGATCTTTCTCGTCGTCGTCACCACCCTCGCCTCGAGCCTCGTCTCGGGAACGAGCTCGGGAACCGACGCCAACCGTCGGTTCGAGACGCAGCAGAACGCGCGACTGGCGCTTGAGCGCATTCGTCGCGAGGTTCATTGCGCGTCCGCCGTTAGCGCCGTGAGCGGCACGTTGCCGGGCCCTCTCACCGCGGTGCGCGTCTCTTTGCCCGCGGTTTGCCCGACGTCGGGAGGTGTCAGCACGACGGTCGTGTGGCAGACGGTCCCGGTTTCGGCGAGACGGTGGGCCCTTCGCCGGACCGATGGGTCCGGCGCGACGGTGAAGGTGGCCGACTTCCTGACGAACGACGCCGTCTTCACCTACTACGGGCCGACGACGAGCTCGCGAGCTCGGCTGCACGTCGCCTTCCGCGTCAATCGTCTCCCGCAAGATCCCGCCAAGGATTGGCGGCTCGTGGACGACATCGTCCTCAGGAACACGACCCGCTCGTGAACCTCGCCGTCGGGCTCGTCGCGTTCGCCCCGGCGCTTACGCTCGGGAGCTTCCTGAACGTCGTCGCGACCAGGCTCCCGCGGGGCGGGTCGATCGTCCGCGGCCGCTCCGTCTGCCCGCAGTGCCACACGACCATCCGGGCGCGTGACAACGTTCCGCTCCTCTCGTACGTCCTTCTTCGCCGCCGCTGCCGTCACTGCTCCCGCCCGATCGCCCTTCGCTACCCCGCGGTAGAGCTCGCGACCGCCGCCCTCGTCGCGCTTTCCATCGCCCGCTTCGGCCTCACCGGACGCGGTCTGGTGGCCGCCTTCTTCACAGCCGTCCTCGTCGTCCTCTCGGCGATCGACATCGAGCACCGGATCCTTCCGAACAAGATCGTGCTTCCCGCCACCGTCGTCGTCCTCGCCGCGCAGAGCGCGCTCGCGCCGGCGCTCGTCCCCGAATCGGTCCTCGCCGCCTTCGGCGCTTCGCTCTTCCTTTTTGTCGCCCTGCTCGCGTATCCGGCCGGCATGGGGATGGGCGATGTCAAGCTCGCTCTTCTCCTCGGCGCGGCGCTCGGCAAGACGGTCGCCGTCGCGCTGATGCTCGGCATGCTCGCGGCCTTGGTAGCGGCGGTCGTCCTCCTCGTCCGTCACGGAGCGGCGGCGCGGAAGATGGCCATTCCGTTCGGCCCCTTCCTCGCGCTCGGGTCGGTCGTCGCGCTCTTCGCGGGCGACCGGCTCATGTCGGCCTACCTCGGCCTCTTCTGACGTAGGCCCCTTCTGACGAGGACGGCTTCCGGGTGACGGGGGCCGGGTTGCCCTCGGCTCTTGTCACGAGCTCGCGCTTCCGGCGCCCGGAGGGAAGTGCTGCGGGGTCGGAACGCAGACCCGTTTCGCTCGTGCCGCTCCCCGCGTCTGTCTCCCGGCTTTCTCCCGGCTCTTTCGCGGACGCCCGCGTCACGAGCGCCGGCTAAGGATCGCCCGTCTCGACCACGAGCGGTCGCACGGGCACGCCGTCCGAGCGCTCCACACTTCCCGCTACTGAGGTAAGGAAGATCCCCCTGCGTGCACTCGCTCCCGGGCGGGTGTGCAGGAGCAAGCGGTGGTAGGGGGGCGAGCGGTGCTAGAAGCGCCAGCGGCGCACGTTCTCGAGCGCCTGGGCGACGGCCGCGCGATCGACGTACCCGACGATCTTCATTACGCGCTTCGTGCTTCGGCGGACGATGAGGAGCGCCGGGACGTCGCGAAGGCCGTGGCGTGACGCGAGCTCGGCGCCGGCCCGGTTGCGGGTGACGTCGATCGCGGCGAAGCCAGCGTCCGCCTCTCGTGCGCCCGCACGCGCCTCCAGAATCGCCAGTCGGTCGAGCGCGGATGCGGGCGAGTAGAAGACGACGACGGCGACGAGGTGCTCACCTGCCCTTCGTCGCAGGGACCTCTCGAGGCGCGCTGCCGGCGTCAGCCGCGAAGCGCTCTTCCGGGCGTGAGCCTTCGTGCCCCGTCCGTGGAGATTCGCCTGCGCGAGGGAACCGCGGCTCGTCTCGCTCTCGCCGGAGCTCCCGGTCGCCGGGCGCGAGACCGCGTAGGCCCCGACGCCGAGCGAAAGCATGCCGAGAACGGCGACGGCGGGCAGTATTCGGAGCCGCATCATGCAATTCGTATCGGCATTTGTGAGCGCGAGCTTGAGCGTCCGTGCCGGGGGAAACTGCTCGGGTGTTCACGGCGCGGGAGGCCCTTAAAGAGCGAGAGGAGACGCGTTCCCGCGCCTCCTCTCGACCTGACGTGTGGCTGCGGCCCCCCACATCACGGTCTCCTTAGATAATGGGAAAGCAGCGCAACTATTGCATGCCCCGATCGGGGGGTTGGAGACGGTCTCCCCCGCTAAAGAAGATGTCGGTTCTTGCCGACCTATCTTTCGTGGCGGCATTCGCGTACACCGCGATCAACGCGGCTGGGATGGAGCTAGACGGGGAAGTTACTGCCCCTGACATCGCGACCGCTCGCGAGACCCTTCGCGCACGGGGGCTGCTTCCGCTCCAGCTGGCGGAGGCCGGCGAGGAAGAGGTCGCCGACGTCGTCGTCAAGAAGGTCAAGCCGAAGGCTCTCCAGATCTTCTCCCGGCAGTTCGCGACGATGATCGAGTCGGGCCTCAGCGTCGTACAGGCACTCGTAGTCCTTGAGGACCAGACGGAGGATCCGAAGCTCGCTGCCGTCGTCGCTCGTCTTCGCCGCGATGTCGAGGGGGGCGCGTTCCTGTCCGAGGCGATGCAACGGCACCCGGGCGTCTTCTCTCGTCTCTACGTGGCGATGGTGGAAGCCGGGGAGGCCGGCGGCCTCCTGGCGACCGTGCTCGACCGCGTCGCGAATCAGATCGAGAAGGAAACGCAGATCAAGCGGCGCGTCCGCGGCGCCTTGATGTATCCGCTCGTCGTCTTCGTCTTCGCCGTGCTCGTCTTGATCGCCCTCCTCATGTTTCTCGTTCCTGTCTTCGTCGGGATCTTCCAGCAGCTACACGGCGACCTCCCGTTCCTGACGCAGATCGTCGTGACCGCTTCGAACGTCCTGCGCGAGAAGTTCTACATCGTCTTCCCGGCGTTCGGCGCGCTTGCCTACGGCGCGCTGCGCTATGTCCGAACCGAACAGGGGCGCTATCGGTGGGATGCAATTCGCCTGCGAGCGCCGGTCGGGATCGGAGCAATCGTCCTGAAGATCGGTATGGCGCGTTTCTCTCGCACGCTCGGGACGCTCGTCGGCGCGGGGGTCGACATCATTCGATCCCTCGAGATCACCGCGGCTACCGCGGGGAACGCGCTCGTCGAGGATGCGGTCGAGCGAGTGCGAGAGCGCGTCCATGATGGTGTTCCGATTGCTGTTCCGCTGAAGGAAGCAGAGATCTTTCCGCCCATGGTCAGCGAGATGGTGAGGGTCGGCGAGGAGACTGGAGAGCTCGAGAAGATGCTCGGGAAGATCGCTGACTTCTACGAGGACGAAGTGGATACATCGATCGCGACGTTGACGTCGGTGATCGAGCCGCTCATGATGATCGGCGTTGGCGCAATGGTGGGTGTCATCATCATCAGCATGTACCTGCCGATGTTCAAGCTGCTGACGCTCATCCAGTAGCGATCTCGATCCATCGCCGGCGGCGCAACTCGGAGCGTCGCCCGCGTATTGAGATCGGCTCACTTGTTCCGCTCGAACGTCCGTCCTTGCCGCCCGCGGCACGCTCGACGTGGCGCCATTGAAGCTCTGACGACGAGGCTTGGCGCCGTCAGGGCGCGCGTGCTCCGGGAAGCAACGATGCCCGCGAAACGCCAGTCGTCGCGACGGCAGGCACGCGAGCGGAAATGACTCTCGACGCTTCCCGGGCGTCGACGAAGCACACGGTGACTCGCGTCGCATCCTGACCGCCATGCGCGGTGCTCGGCGCGACGGAGGCGCGCTTCGCCGTTCGCTCCTCGACCGTCGGGTCGAGCGGTCGCGTTGGCGAGACCGTATGGAGTGCCCGGCGCCTCGCGCGTAACTTGGCGCGGGTAGGCGTCGCGGCTGGCGCGGCGGTAGAGCCGCAATTACAGGGGCGCCAGTATGGCTGAGGGTACGTGGGTCACGACTCGTCCGTCGCCTGCGGCTGGGTGAGCTGGTGCCGGTGCGGGTGCCCGACCCGGTCGCGATCTCGTTCGCGCGCGAGGAGCCAGCGGCGACCTGATCCGTGCTGGCACCGCTTGTCGAAGCTGCACCTGCGCTACGGGCTCCTCTCCGAGGGCAGCGCTTGGACGCTTGCGGACGACGGCTGGACGCGCGCCGGCAGCGCTTGCCCGCCCGGCGCTCGCCTTCGAGGGGTCCTACGGGTCGACGGCTCAGGCCCGTCTCGCAGCGCTGCAGCCAGCAGAGCTAGCCGCTGTAGTCGTACGGCGCGGTGATCGCGCTCCAAACAGGCGTGTTGCCGGGCGCCGTCGACGGAACGAGGTAGATCTGCGGGAAGGAGGCGTCGGAGGCCTGGCCAAGCGAGATCGTGCTCGCGACGACGGGGCCCTGGATCGTCGAGGTCGTGTCGAGCTCCACTGCGTTCGTCCCGTAAAGAGCGCCCTGGAACGTGGCGCCGGTGAACTGGATGCTGTCTCCGGGCGCCACCTGTCCGCCGTCGCCGCCCGCGACGATGATGAGCAGGTTCTTGTTCGGGTCCCACCCTGCGGAGTCACAGCGCCGCGTAGCCGAGACGGCGCAGAGCTTCGCAGTCTTCATATAGAAGGTCCCGGACGCGTAGATCGTCGCTTGCCCGGTGTAGAAGTTCACCCCGTTCGTGTCCGCGGTGACGCTCCCGTCGATGAAGATCGTTCCGCTTGCCGTCAAGAGCTTCGCGCTTGCGTCCCAGGAGAGCTCTCCGCCCTTCGTCTTGCAGGAGTAGGAGGTGGACGGCGTGAGGTTGAAGATGCTCGGCACGCTGTTGTTGCGAATCCTCTCCACCGTGTCGAAGACGGGGGGCGTGCCAGTCTGCGTCGTGCAGGGGAAGAACGGGCCCGGGCTCGCGTTGGCGTACACGTCGTCCCAATAGACCGTCGGGATCGGGACGAGCTTCGGCGAGGAGTCGAGGACCGACGCGAACACGTTGTCCGCCGCGCCGCGGCACGGATTGTTCAGCGGGCCTCCGCGGTACCGGCAGCCGCCGCCGATATGCGCTTCGCTCACGGGCGAGCGCACGGTTCCGATCGAGTTCCCGTTCTGAGAGAGCGTCGCCGTGCCTCCGACGTGGATGGGGCCTCGACTGAGCGTGGCCGTGTTCGTCAGGCAGAGGTTGCCGGCGACGTAGAGGGGAGCAATGATGTCTCCCGTCTGTTGGAGCGTCATGTCGCAGGGGTTCCCGGTGCGACCGGCGTAGAGGAAGTTCCACGCCTGCGTCTCGGGCGGCGCCGGAGGCGGCGGGTTCACCTTGATCTTCGCGGTGACCGTTCGTTGCACGCGTTCCGTCCCTGGTCCCGTCGGGTTCGTAACCCGACCGACCGAGGTGATCGTCCAGACGGAGGTCGCCGAGTCGAACGTGCCGAACCACGTCACCGTTCCGCCCCGGTACGTCGACGTCTTCGGCGCCCCGGAACCCGGTAGGAGCGTCGGAGAGAACGCGTTGTTGCCCTGCTTCGCGAGGATCGAGGCGGCCTCGTCGATTCCGGCCTCGGCGAGCATGTAGGAGACAGAGTTGCTGTTCGAATGAGAGGCGCTTCGCGCGTTCGCGCTTGCGAAGAAGACGACCGAGGCGCCCGTGAGGGCGAGGACCGTCAGGACCGAGACGGCGAGGATGAGGGTGATGCCGTCCTCTCGCGCGAGGAGTAGCCGTTGCCGCAGGAAGGTCGTCATCGCCTCCCCGGACCTAGTCGGCGAGCACGAGCGCCGTCCCGCGCCGGGGCGAGGCGTTCGAGGGGATGCCTCGTTCCTCGTAGTCGGCTGGACGCCGAAGACGGAGAACGACGAGGGGTGAACCGGTGTCGATGACGCGCGTGCCGGCCGCGGGCGCCTGCGAGGTCACGGCGTTACCGGCGTAGCCCTGGATGCCGCCGACGACGCGCCAGGAAAACCCGGCGTCCTGGAGGATGCTCTTCGCGAAGACGTAGGGCTGTCGACGGACGTCGGGGACGAGCAGCGCTCGGCGCGCCCGCGTAGGCGTCCCCGTCGCGCGCTTTTCCACGCCCTTGGCCGTCTGCGTGCCTCCCGCGAACCCCGACGACGCCGACGACGCCGTCGTCGTCACCGAGAGCGCGACGAGAGCCAATGCCCCGAGCCGGAGCAGCAATGTCACAGGCGAATGGTGGCGGGGCATCATCGTTCTCTTCGGATCCGTCCATACCGATGCCGATCCCCTATCGGGGGGAAGCGCGTTGTCCGACTCGCCTACGAGGCCTCGGCCGCGAGCTCGGGGCCGTCGACGATCCGGAGCGGCCGGTCTGGGCGCTTCCTCCGCTCACGAAGCCAGGAGGTGAGCGCCTCCGCCGGGACGGGGCGACTTAGATAGAAGCCCTGCGCGAGGTCGCAGCCGAGCTCCTCGAGCGCCGCCCAGGCCTCCTGGCTCTCGACGCCCTCGGCGACGACCTCGAGTCCGAGGTTCCGCCCGAGATCGATCGTGGAGCGGACGATCACGGCATCGTTCTCGTCGTTCGTCATGTTCATGACGAAGGAACGGTCGATCTTGATCTCGTTGACGGTGAGGCGCTTGAGGTACGCGAGCGAGGAGTACCCGGTGCCGAAGTCGTCGATCGCGAGGCGCACGCCCATATCGCTCAGGCGTCGCAGGACGGACATGGCGCGGAAGGGGTCGGCCATGATCGTGCCTTCGGTCATCTCGAGGTTGAGGAACCGAGCCTCGACGCCCCACTTCGCGAGCAGATCGCCGACCGTCGCCGGAAACTCGACGTCGAGGAGGTTCCGCATCGAGAGGTTGACCGCGACGGCGAGCTCCAAGCCCTCGTCGTGCCAGGCACGGCACTGCTTCAGCGCTTCGTCGAGGACGTAGAGCGTGAACGGACGGATGAGGCCGGTGTGCTGCGCGACCGGCACGAAGGCGTCCGGGGGGAGGAGACCGCGCTCCGGGTGCTGCCAGCGAACGAGCGCCTCGACGCTCTCGATCGACCCGGTCCGGAGGCTCGCCTTCGGCTGGTAATGAAGCGTGAGCTCCCTGTTCTCGATCGCCCGGCGAAGTTCGGCGACGAGGGTCAGTCGCTCCGGGCTATATCCGTCCTTCTCCGACTTGTAGAACTCGACGCCCGTCCGCGCCTCTTTCGCGACGTACATCGCGACATCGGCGCGCTGGAGGAGGGTCTCCACGTCGTGTCCGTGATCCGGGTAGAGAGCGAGACCCATGCTCGCCTCGACGCCGAGCGGGAGTCCCTCGAGGACGAACGGCTGCTCGACGACCTGCCGGAGCTTCTCGGCGACCTCCTGGATCGCCCGGACGTCCGTGACCTCCGGAAAGACGAGCCCGAATTCGTCGCCGCCCAAGCGAGCGATCGTGTCGCTTGCGCGGACGTGCCCGGAGAGGCGAGTCGCGAATTCTTTCAGAAAGAGGTCGCCGCAGTGGTGGCCGAGCGTGTCGTTGATCTCCTTGAAGCGATCGAGATCCATGATGAGGACGCCCACGCGGGCCTGTGTGCGCCGGGCGGCGAGAATCGCCTGCCCGATTCGGTCGTGGAAGAGCGTTCGGTTCGGAAGCCCCGTAAGCGCGTCGTGCAGCGCTTGCTGCTCCTTCTCGTTTGCGTGCCGCCTCAGCTCGTCCGCCTGGTGGCGAAGCTCCTCGGCCTGATGCGCGAGCTCGCGCGCCTGTGTCCGGAGGCGCCGCGAGGCACCGGCGACGATGCGGAAGAGAGTGGCGTAGAGCAGGGCCAGCCCGGCCAGGAGGAGGATGTACATCGTTCGCGTGTCGGCGTCGATCGCCTCGGCAATCGGCTTGTACGGGAGATAGACGTCGAAGACGCCGGCAGGGATTCCCTCGTCTTCGAACTGCAGCGGTACGTAGACCTCGAGCAGCTGCCCGTACTTTCGCTCGCCTGCGTGGTCGGCGCGCGTCAAGTCGGAGACCTGTGACCGGATCTCTCCGTTGTACGCGTCGCGCAGCGCGTCCTTCGAGAGCGGGAAGCGCTTTCCAACCAGCCTCCGCTCGTCCGAGTAGACGACCTCGAGCGCTCGGTTCCAGATCTTGATCCGCACGACCTGTCCGCGAATCTGGTGCGCGTGGAGCGCGTCCGTGAGCCGCCGCATGCGGGCGGGCGTAAGGCCGTTCTCGAGGTCGGACGGCTTCAGCTGTGGCTGGATGCCGGCACGCGCGATCAGGACGGCCGCCCGAGTCGCCTCCGAGAGCGTCCGGTCCTCGATCTGGCTCTTCAGGTAGTGAGCGAGTAGAAGTCCGAGGAGGACGATCGGGACGATGCTCGCGAGCGCGAACTTCGAGAGGAGGCCGAGGCGGGGGATTTTCTGGAAACGCATTCCGCAGCGCACTTTCGCCTTCCGTGGGCGGACGACACCGAGGTGTCCGAATCGGTTTGCGGGCCGGTGCAACTTGAGCGCTGCGCTCCCTCCTTTCGGGGATGGAGCACGCGTCAGACGGCCTGCTCGCGCGCGTGTGATTACGCTAGGCGTCCGCTACGGTCGACTGGAGGAGAATGAGGCGTCAACGTGATCCCGTCGCGCCCGACGTCGGCGACGGGGAGGATCGCGACGACGAGATCGAACAGGACGGCCCGGATCTCGACGCCGATCTCGACGCCGCCGTCCGCGAGCACGAACAGGTGGCGGAACGCGTGCGGGAGCTGCAAGGGAGCCAGCGTGCGCTCGCCGAGCAGCTGGGCAAGGCCCTCGGGGAGTACGCTGCCGTCCTCGACCAGGTCCGCACGCATACGCGCGCGTTCGCCGCGGAGCTCGCACGACGCGACGAGGCCGGCCGAAACGCGGACGCCGAGCGAACTCGGCGAGCGCAGGCGCTCGCCGAGGCCGAACGCGAGTTGGCCGCCGCCCGCGAGCGCCACGAGCGTCGCGAGGCCGAGCTGGTTGACCGGGAGCGGGCGGTCGAGAAGAGCGCCGAGCGGGCGAGCGCGCTCGAGCTCGAGCTCGCGGCCCGAGAGGAGGAGCTCGGCCGCCGCGACGAGGAGCTTCGAGCGGCGACGGAACGGGCGGAGGCCGAGGATCGGCGGCTGGCCGAGCGCGCCGAGGCGCTGGAGGCGAGCGAGCGCGAGCTGGCGGAGCGCGACGCCGCGCTCGTCGACCGGGAGCGGGCGGTCGAGAAGAGCGCCGAGCGGGTGAGCGTCCTCGAGAGGAAGCTCGCTGCCCGACGGGAGGAGCTCGACGGTCGCGAGGAGGAGGTGAGCAAGCGCGAGCGGACGGTGGCCGAGCGCGCCCAGGCCCTGGAGGCGAGCGAGCGGGACCTGAGCGAGCGGGAGAGCACTCGCGAGCGCGAGCTCGCGGCCCGAGAGGAGGAGCTCGACCGCCGCGACGAGGAGTTTCGCGCGGCAAGGGAACGGGTGGAGGCCGAGGCACGGCGGCTGGCCGAGCGCGCCGAGGCGCTCGAGGCGAGCGAGCGCGAGCTGGCGGAGCGCGACGCCGCGC
>JALZGN010000116.1 GCA_030861005.1 Actinomycetota bacterium | reverse complement strand
CGAGGATGATCCCGAGCGCGCCGAGCACCCAGTTGATCGGGGCGATGTTCGCCCCCGACCAGATCCAGAACTGCTGGAGCGGGGTCGAGTCGCGGTCGCGGTCGGGTATCGGCTCGATCCCGTGCGGATCGATCTGGACCGCCTCGGCGAGCTCGCGTCGCTCCCTCCCTTCGATCGTCGACATCGCGCGCCTCCTTTCCTAGAGCGTCGGGTACACGGCTGCGTCCACGTCGACCGGGCGGAGTCGCCGGCGGGGTGCTTCCGGGTCGTCGAGTACGCGGTCGGCGACCTCCCCCGCCGTGACGACGTCCACGTCGCCCCGCTCGAGCGCGTGCTCGATCAAGCGCCGGAGCGTCTCCACGCGGCCGGGGCGGCCGGAGAGGAACGGGTGGTTCGTGAGCATCAAGAGGCAATGGTGGCGGCGCATCGCGTCCAGCTCGTGCGCCCAGAGGTCGAACACCTTGCCGGGCGCCTCGATGACCGAGCCGATGGCCGGGTCGGGCAGGAAGGCGTATTGCTCCCAGTCGTCGAGACTCCAGTGCGGCGGCAGCTCGGCGATCGTGCCTGCCTCCGTCTCGAGGAGGTAGGGCCGGTCGTCGTCCATCAGGGTCGAGTCGTAGGCGAGACCGTACTCGGCGACGAGCCTCGGCGTCCGCCAGGTCGCCTCCCACATGGCGGCGCGGTAACCGCGCGGCCGAACGCCGACACGCTCGAGCGCGGCGAGCGCCCGCTCGAAGTCCTCGCGCTCCTCGTCCTCGGAGAGGTTGACCGGGCTCACGTGGTTGTACGAGTGGTGGCCGATCTCGTGACCGGCGGCCGCGATCCGCTCAACCGTCTCGGGGTAGCGGTCGACGGTGAGCCCGGGGACGAAGAAGGTCGCGGCGAGGGAGTACTCCTCGAGGAGGCGAAGCAGGCGCGGCACGCCGACCAGCGGGCCGTACGCCTGGTGCGTCATCGCCATCGCGTTCTCCGCATGACGGAGACCGTGAGCGAGGATGGGCGACTCCGCGTCGACGTCGAACGACAGCACGAACACGGCCGCCTTGCCACCGAGCCAGCGCACCACGGCGATTCTCGCGCGCCGGACGGACGGCGATCAAGAGCCCCGCCCGAGCCGGAGTAGAGTGCGCCGATGACCGCCGACCTCGTCGTCCGGAACGCACGCATCGCGGGCCGGGACGACGTGGTCGACCTCGCCGCCGAGGCCGGCCGATGGACCCTGATCGGCCCCACCCTCGACGTCGACGCCCGGCGCGAGCTCGACGCCGCAGGCCGGCTCGCGACGCCGCCGCTCGTCGACTGCCACCTCCATCTCGACGCGAGCCTGACCGCCGGAAGGCCGCGCTACAACGAGTCGGGCACGCTCCTCGAGGGGATCCGCGTCTGGGGCGAGCTCAAGGGTTCCCTCACCGTCGAGGACGTGCTGGAGCGCGCGCGCCAGGTGGTCGCGTGGTCGGTCGCGCGCGGGACGCTCTTCATCCGCGCGCACGCGGACGTGAGCGGCCCGAACGAGGCGCCGCTCCGAGGCCTCCTGGCGCTCCGCGACGAGGTGGCCGAGCTCGTCACGATCCAGGTGACCGCCTTCCCTCAGGACGGCATCTACACCGACCCGGCGGACGAGGAGCGGCTCGAGAACGCGCTCCGGCTCGGCGCCGATTGCGTGGGCGGAATCCCGCACTACGAGGCGACGACCGAGGCGGGTCGCCAGGAGGTCCGCCGCGTCTTCGAGCTCGCGAAGGCGTACGGCCGGCGGATCGACGCCCACTGCGACGAGACGGACGACGGGCAGTCGCGCTTCCTCGAGGTGATGGCCGACGACGCCGTGCGCTTCGGCCTCGGCGGGCGCGTGACGGCGAGCCACTGCACGGCGATGGGCTCGTACGAGCCGTACTACTCGTCGAAGCTGCACGGCTTCCTTCGGCGCGCCGGGATCAACGTCGTCGTGAACCCGTTCGCGAACTCGCTCATCCAGGGGCGGCTCGACCCCTACCCGAAGCGACGCGGCTTCGCCCAGCTCAAGGAGCTCCTGAACGCCGGCGTCAACGTGTCGCTCGGGAACGACGTGATCATGGATCCCTGGTACCTGCTGGGCTCGGCCGACATGGTCGACGCCGCCAGCCTCGCCCTCCACTTCTGCCACATGAGCGGGCTCGACGAGATCCCCGAGATGCTCGCGTGCGCGACGACGCGCGGAGCGCGGACGCTCGGCGTCGAGGACGAGTACGGGCTCGAGGAGGGGAAGCCGGCCGACCTCGTCGTCTACGAGGCGCCGAACGCGCTCGAGGTCCTGCGCCTCCGCCCGGTGCGCCGGTGGGTTGTCCGCCGCGGCCGGCTGGTCGCGGAGACATGGCCGGCGCGCAGCCACGTCTTCCACCCCGACGGCCGCGAGGAGGCCGTCACGTTCGTCCCGGCCTAGGCGTCTCGCCCGGCGACCGAGGGTCGTCGATCGTGATGGGGTCGGCGTCCGGAGGCGGGTCGCAAGACGTCTTCGCCTGCTCGCCCGGTTGAGTCCTTGGCCTCGACGAAGACGACGTGCGTTGGCGTCTCGCCGATGTTCTCCCCCGAGTGGGTCTGCGCGCTCAGCTACGGCGTGTGCGGGCACGGCGTTCGGCATCTGAACGTTTCGCGCGATGCTCGCGAAAGCGGCGTCTTCGGCAGGCGAGTGCGATCGCGCGCTCTTTGACCCCCTCCCGGTGAGAGAAGAGATGACCAGCAGCGTACGCCGGTCGCCGCGCGCTTCCGGGGGACGCCGTCAGTTAGTCCCGCAGCCGGTGGAGGTCCGCTGCAAACCGCGAGTGTCTGGAGCGTCTACGTACCGGTGACCGGTGACGGCGGTGCCGCCGGCGTTGACTTCGCCTGCCGCAGCCGAAAGTAGAGCAGCGTCCACACGAGCGCGATGAACGGCGCGGTCAGCGTGCCGCTCACGATGCCGGAGACGAAGCTCTGGAGCCAGTCGGCGGCCGGCGTGAGCGCGATCGCAAGCACGATTTCGAACCCGAGGAGCAGGAGGATCGTCAGCACGATGACGCCGAAGACGTTCCAGCCGTAGCCGCGCACGAGCTCGCGGCTGCGGCTGAACCCCGGCCCGGCCGACGTCCGCTCGAGCGCGATCACCGGGATGATCAAGACCCACCACGTCATCAGGACGAGCCCGGGAACGATCAGGAGCAACAGCCCGAGGAAGACACCGATCCCGGCGAGTACGCCGGCCACGATGATCGACCCGAGCTGCGGCCGGACTCGGCTGAAAGTCTCGCCGAGCGACAGGTCGGCGCGGCCGTCGCGGATGTCCTCGACCGCAGTGGCCAGCGCCCCCTGGACCCAGAACACGCCGACGAGCGAGATGAGTGCCGCGATCAGCGCGCCTAGCCAGGTCAGAACGGCGGTGAGGAGCGCGCCGACGATCGCGATCGACACGTAGACGATGAACGAAATCGGGAGGAGGTGGCGCCAGTGCGCCTTGTAGAGCGCCCATGCCTCGCCGATCACGCCTTCCGTCGGCCTCACCGCTCAACCCTAAGCCTGTTCAGCCGCCTTTGCCAGCGCGGGTCAGATCGACTCCGAGGCAATCCGTTTCGCGACTCGCTGCCGCCGCGCCAAGAACGTGCCGCGCGATGAAGCTCGTCAAACGACCCTCCGCCGCTAAGAGCGTCGCCCGATGCTTTGGGCCGAGGTCGCACCAAGGTCGCACGGAGACGCAAAACACGACAAAGCGCCGC
>JALZGN010000095.1 GCA_030861005.1 Actinomycetota bacterium | reverse complement strand
AGCGCTCGCCGACGCGCGAACCGCGACGCCGAGCGTCCCTCCGCTGCGAGCCGCCGGCGCACGGCGGTCGCGAGGTCGGGCGCCGGCGGAAACTCGAGCGCAGCGCCCAGGTCGCGGAGGTCGCGCTCGAGCTCAGCCATGCAGCCCCTCCATCTCTTCGCGGAGACGCGCGAGCGCGCGCGATTGGCGCGATTTCACCGTTCCGCGCCGGATCCCGAGCGCGGCCGCCGTCTCCTCTTCCGAGAGGTCGAGGAAGAAGCGGAAGGCAACGACGAGCCGCTCTTCCTCTCGCAGGGTGTCGAGCGCCTTCAGGAGCTCGCGCCGCCGCTCCGAGGCGATCATCGATCCCTCGGGGGACGGGGCCGCGCCCCCCGAGGTCTCTTCGGCCGCGGCGCGCAGCGTGAGCGCCGCGCGCCTCGTCGCCGACCGACGCCGGTTGCGCGCCTCGTTGGCGACGATCTGGAGGAGCCACGGTCGGAACGGAGCTCCTCGCCGAAAGCGGCCAAGGGCGCGGTAGGCCTTCACGAACCCGTCCTGCGCGGCCTCCTCGGCATCCGAGCTGTTGCCAGCGATCAGGTACGCCGTCCGAAACGCGATTCCCTGGTGTAGCTGCACGAGCTCCTCGTAGGCTCCGACGTCGCCCTGCCTCGCCCGCTCAACGAGGTCCCTTTCCTCTCGTGGACGGCCCTCCACGCTCCTGCTTCTACACGCGCGTGTCGTCGAAGGTTCCGCCGGGCAGTAGAGGGCCGTTCGACCGGGGGCCCGCCGCCGATCGGGCGAGCGGCGTCGCTCGCGCGTCGCGCCCTTGCCGCGCGCGAAGCGGGCGCTCGTCCGCGAAGATGGCACCGTGGCTCGTCGCGCAAGGCTCGTCGGCATGAACCATGTCGCCCTCGAGGTCGGGGACGTCGGCGAGGCGCTCGCGTGGTACGGCGGCGTCTTCGAGTTCGAGCTCCGCGGCCGCGGTTCCCGCATGGCCTTCGTCGACCTCGGGGATCAGTTCATCGCGCTCTCCGAAGGCCGAACGCAGTCCCCGGACGAGCACCGACACCTGGGACTCGTCGTCGACGATCGCGAGGCGGCTCGGGCCGCGCTCGAGGCGGTCGGTGCCCAGATCCTCCCCGGCCGCGGCCTCGACTTCCGCGACCCCTGGGGAAACCGCGTTCAAGTCGTCCAGTACGACGAGGTCCAGTTCACGAAAGCGCCCGAGGTTCTGAGGGGAATGGCGCTGGATGGGCTCGCCAAGGGCGAGCAGGCCCTCGCCGAGCTTCGCGCGAAAGGCATCGTCTCCGAGTAGCGGAAGCGACGGGCCGAGGCCCTAAACTACGGCGATGGCGTCCGCCGGGCAGCTGACGAAGACCGAGCTCGCGAGACTCCTCCGCGAGGCGGAGCAGGCGCACGCCGAGTACGAGCGCGGACTGGGGCGCCGCGACGAGGAGTGGCCGAGCTGGTATGCGGGCTGGATCCTCGAGCAGCTCGAGCGCCGCGAGCAGGGTCCCGAGGCGTAGCATCGGCCTCGGCTAGGGCCGCGCGGCGCGGAGGCGGAAGACCGGGTGGCGCTCGGCCTCGGCCGCGAACGCCTCGACCGGCGCGCCGCGCTTCGCGTCGAAGAACTTCTCGACGATCGGCACGCGCTCGACGTAGGCGCGGAGGATCCGGGCGCGCTCTTCCGGCGCGAGTTCGGCGACCTGGAACCGCTCCCGCGAGCGACCGCGCCGGAGCTCGACGGAGCCGGCGGCGCGCGCGTTCTTCACCCAGGACCGCTCCCCGTAGGGTGCGACGAGCCAGCGTTCGCCGCCCGCGTCCACGAGCGTCACGGGCGTCGTGTAACGGCGGCCGGTACGTCGTCCGGGGACGGTGAGGAGGTACGTGTTCGACGGCCCGACGCCGAGCGGAAGGGCGAGCCGGAGGGCCGCGTTCAAGAAGCGGCGCGGAGGCGTCAGCCGGTACCGCGCGGCCATGGCGGAACTCTAGGGCCGCGCGTGCGCGGCCGCCTTTCGTCAGGCGATCGCGGCCTCGCCGAGGAGCGCCTTCACCTCGGCGTAGAAGTCCGGCGCCGGCCGGACGCGGTACCCGGGGCCGAACTCGTACGTTCGGGGTCCCGCCGACGTCTCGAGCGCGACGACGACGGACGAGTCGCCGGGGTAGCCGCGGATGACGTCCGCGAGCTCGCGAATCAGGCCGGCCGGCGCCCGGCGTGCGTCGACGCGCAGACGCACCTCGGAGCGCTCCGCATTCGCCTCGAAGGGGACGACCTCGATCGCGACGAGCTTCGTCTCCCCCTCTTGCTTGTGGTCGACGCGACCCTTGACGACGAGGACACGATCGGTCTCGAGGATCTCCCGAGAGGCCGAGTAGACCGAGTTGAAGACGACCGTCTCGATCGAGCCGGAGAGGTCGTCCAGGCGGAGGAAGACCATCGGCTCGCCCTTCTTCGTCGTCAGCGCCTTGAGGGCGCCGACGATGCCGCCGACCGTGACGACCTCGCCGTCGCGGCGTCGCTCGAGCGCGGCGACGTCGCAGTCGACCTTCCGCCTGAGCGCCCCTTTCACGCTGTCCAGCGGATGCTCCGAGACGTAGAGGCCGAGCGACTCCTTCTCGAGCGCGAGGAGCGTCTGCTTCTCGTACTCGCCTGACGGAACGGGCGGGTGGTGCCGCGGCCGCGCCTCCTCCTCGCCGTCGAGGTCGAAGATCGAGCCCTGGCCGGAGAGCCGGTCGGCATGGTGCGTCGCTCCCCAGGCGAGGACGCGATCGAGGAGCTCGCCGTCGTGCTCGAGGAGCGCTTTCCGGGGGACGCCGGTGGACGCGAGCGCGCCGGACTTCACGAGCGCCTCGAGCGCGCGCCTGTTCACGAGCTGGGGGTCGACGCGCTCGGCGAAGTCCCAAATCGAGGCGAACGCCCCCGCCTTCTCGCGGGCCGCGACGATCGCGCGCGCCGCCGACTCGCCCACGTTCTTCACCGCGTTCAGGCCGAACCGGATCTTCCCCTCGACGACGGCGAAGTCGACGGCGGACTCGTTCACGTCGGGCGGGAGAACGGCGATCTTCATCTCGTCGCACGCGGCGACGTAGAAGGGAACCTTGTCCTTCGTGTTCATGACGGACGAGATGAGCGCGGCCATGTACTCGGCCGGGTAGTTCGCCTTCAGGTACGCGGTCCGGTAGGCGATGAGCGCGTAGCAGGCGGCGTGCGACTTGTTGAAGGAGTAGTCCTGCGCGGACTCGATGTCCTTCCACAGCTGGGTTGCGACCGCCGGCGTGACGCCGTTTTGCGCGCAGCCCTCGAGGAACTTCTCCTTCAGGGACGCCATGAGCGAGTGGATCTTCTTGCCGATCGCCTTTCGGAGGTCGTCCGCCTCCGCGGGTGAGAAACCGGCGAGCTGCTTGGCGATCTCCATCGCGAGCTCCTGGTACAGGATGATCCCGAAGCTCGGGCCGAGGATCGGCTCGAGGCGCGGATCGGGGAACGCGACGCGCTCCTGCCCGTGCTTGCGCCGCGCGTAGACCGGGATGTACGCCATTGGACCCGGCCGGTAGAGCGCGACGAGCGCGATCAGATCCTCGAACTCCGTCGGCTTCACGAGCCGGAGCGCCTCACGCATCCCCGACGACTCAAACTGGAAGACGCCGGTCGAGTCGCCGCGGGCGAGCATCTCGTACGTGGCCGGGTCGTCGAGCGGCGCCTCACGGACGTCGAGCCCGCCGATCAGCGCGAGCGCCTCGTCGATCACGTCCAGGTTTCGCAGGCCGAGGAAGTCCATCTTGAGGAGCCCGAGCGCCTCGACATCGCCCATCGGAAACTGCGTCACCACTTCCTGGTCGGCGCCCTTCTGCTGAAGCGGGACGTACTCGACGAGCGGCCGGTCGCCGATCACAACGCCGGCGGCATGGATCGAGTCCTGCCGGACGAGACCCTCGAGCGGCTTCGCCAAGTCGACGATCTCGCGAACGACCTCGTCCAGCTCGTATGCGCCCGCGAGCTCGCCACCCTTCTTCAGGCAGTCGTTCAGGTAGACCTTCGGACCTTCCGGGATGAGCTTCGCCACCCTGTCGACCGTTCCGTACGGGATGTCGAGGACCCGCCCGGCGTCGCGAACCGCCGCCCGCGCCATCATCGTCCCGAACGTGATGATTTGCGCGACCCGGTCGCGCCCGTATTTCTCGGCGACGTAGTTGATGACGCGATCGCGGCCGTGAACCGAGAAGTCGATGTCGATATCCGGCATCGACTTGCGTCCGGGGTTCAGGAAGCGCTCGAAGAGGAGGTCGTAGCGGATCGGGTCGATGTCGGTGATCTCGAGGCAGTAGGCGACGAGCGAGCCCGCCGCCGAGCCGCGCCCCGGGCCCACGCCGATCCCGTTTCGCTTTGCGAACTGGATGAAGTCCCAGACGATCAGGAAGTAGTCGGCGAAGCCCATCTCCTTGATCGTCCGAAGCTCGAAACGCAGGCGCTCCTGGAGCTCGGGCGTCACGCGCTCGTAGCGGCGCGAGAGCCCCTTCTCGCAGAGCTCGACCAGGTAGTCGAAGGCGTCGCGACCCGCGGGCGTCGGGAACCTCGGGAGGAGGATCCGCCCGAGCTCCATCGTCACGTTGCAGCGCTCGGCGACCTCGAGGGTCCGGCGGACGGCCTCCGGGTAGTCGGCGAAGTCCTGCGCCATCTCGGCCGGCGCCTTGAGGTAGTACTGGTCGGTGTCGAAGCGCCAGTGGCTCGGGTTCGCGAGCGTGTCGCCCGACTGGATGCAGAGGAGCGCCTCATGGGCGCGGGCGTCCTCGTGGCGGAGGTAGTGCACGTCCCCCGTCGCGACGAGCGGGAGCCCCGTCTGCGCGGACATGTCGGCGAGCTCGCGGTTGATCGTCCGCTGTACCTCGAGTCCCGCGTTCTGGATCTCGAGGTAGACCGAATCCGGGCCGAAGACGTCGCGAAGCTGTGACACCTCCGCCTCGGCCGCGGCACGGTTTCCGTTCTCGAGCGCCTTCGCGACGCGCCCGGAGAGGCAGCCGGAGAGCGCGACGAGTCCCTTCGCGTGGCGCGAGAGGACTTCCCAGTCGACGCGCGGCTTGTAGTAGTAGCCCTCGAGGTAGCCGGTCGAGACGAGCCGGATCAGGTTCGCGTACCCCTCGTTCGACTCGGCAAGGAGAGTCAGATGCGCGAAGCCCTTCCGCTGCGCCCGCCGGTCGTCCGCGAGGTACACCTCGCAGCCGACGATCGGCTTTACTCCCTGCCTCGTCGCCTCCTTGTAGAGCTGGACTGCGCCCGCGAGCGAGCCGTGATCCGTGAGCGCGACGGCGGGCATCTCGAGGTCGGCCGCGCGGGCGGTGAGGTCGGGGATCCGACAGGCGCCGTCGAGGATCGAGAACTCGGAATGGACGTGGAGATGGACGAAGGGCGCGTCCGGCACGGGCACTCGATTCTAGAAGTGCCTTCGGCGAGCACCCGCGCACGCTTACCCGCGCCGCTCGACGCGCTCCACCCGCGCGCCGGCGCGCCCAAGCTCGTTCGCCGCCGCGGTGATCGCCTCCTCCGACGGCGCCCGGTCAAGCTCGAAGACGACCCGGTACCGGCTTTTCGCGGGCACCGTCGCGGGCGCGCCGATCAGGCGGCGCGCGAGCGACTGGACGATCACGAGCAGCACGTCCGCGATCGCGACGGCGCCGAGGGCGCGGTAGTAGGACTCGTCGTCGACCTCTCCCCACGCGGCCGCCGAGATCAGGAGCGCGAGGAGCCCCGCCAGGACGAGCGAGCCGAGGTAGAGGATGCGGACGCCCTGCGTGTCGCCAGCCCGACGTCTCGAGGTCGTCATCGCGGCCTGCGACGACGCCCCTGCGAAGGCCGTCGCGGTCGCGAGTGCCTTCCACACCGACTCGTTGCCGTCGTCCCAGCTTCCCCACGTGACCACCATCCCGAGCGCGAACGCGACCGCGCTCAGGACGATGACCGCCCAGGCGAGTCGCCCGTCCCGTCCCTGGTCGAGCAGGACGCCGCCGGGGAGCGCGAAGAGGCTGAAGACCGAGATCAGGAGCGTCGTCAGCAGGATCCGACCCGTCGTCTCGTCGAACTCGGCGAAGAGGAGGAAGAGGATCGCGAGCACCGCGGTCGCCGAGAGCGAAGCGATGAGCGCGACGAAGAAGAGCCGCTTGGCGCGCGAGAGGTCCACGACGGGATCGTACGACCCGCCGCAGCGGCCCTACGGCGCGCCTAACCCCACCAACCGGGCAGAGACTCCACGTCGGCCAACCCGCGCGTCGACGTCCCGAAGGCGAGGTAGGCGAGCCCGTCCGACCCCGCCTCGAAACACCGTGCCGTCCCCGGGGCAACCCGGACCGCGTCCCATACGCGGAGCTCGTGGACCTCCCCGTCCAGGTTCACGCGACCGCTCCCGTCGACGACGATGTAGACCTCCTCCTGCTCGCGTGGCGATGGCCGAACGGCTGCCGCGCGTTCGGCGCGAGCCGCTGGTGCGAGAGCCCGATCTGCTCGAAGCGGAGCACCTCCCTGGGGAAGCGCGCCTCGAGCGCCGGTGAGAGCCCGAACCTCGCCGCCGAGTCGTCGACCTCTTTCAGGCTGGTGATCGCGTAGCCCGCCATACCGGCCTCTATCCTTATACGTAGAAGGGAGGTGATCCGATAGCCACCAAGGAAGAGAAGCTGGAGATGGAGGGCGAGATCGCCGAGGCGTTCCCGAACGGGATGTTCAAGGTGAAGCTCGACAACGGGCACGAGGCGCTCGGCTACACGGCCGGCAAGATGCGCCGCTACCGCATCAAGATCTTTCCGG
>JALZGN010000061.1 GCA_030861005.1 Actinomycetota bacterium | reverse complement strand
TCGGCTTCGCCGTGACCACGGCGCTTGCCGACGAGGGCCTTGGCTTCTCTCTGCCTCTGGGCCAGATCATCGTCTTCATGATCCTCGCCGTCGTCGCGGGGATCGTCGCCGCGATCCTCCCGGCGCGACGAGCGGCGCGGCTCGACGTCTTAGAGGCGCTTCACTACGAGTAGCGGCGAGGGGCGGACCTGACGTCGGCGTGTGCTTGCGAGGTTTCCCGCGGACACGACGGTGCTAATCGACGCGGGGAGCGTCGATTAGGGACCGCGTTGCCCGGCTCCGAGCAAGCTTCAGCGGCAGACTGCGGGTGGCGGCTAACGCGGCGGAGGGGGCCCCGCATGACCGAGGGCCCTCATCGTGGTGAGGCGCTTCCCCCCGAAGGGAGCTAGTGCGCTGCTGAGACGGTGGCCCACATGAGGAGCGGCAGCGCCGTCGCCGAGTAGGCGACGAAGATGCCTGTCCAGAGCTTCGCAAGCATCGACGGCTCCTTTAGTGGTCGCGTCCTATGCGGTCTCCGCCGCGGGGGCGAGGGCCGGGGCCGGCCGCGCGTCGCGGCGACGGCCGGGGACTACCAAAGCGGCTGCCGCGCCCAGCGCGAGCGCGACGGAGGCGACGGCGAATGCAGGCGAGACGCCGTCCACGATCGCTTCGGGCGACTCAAAGCCACCCTGGCCGGCAAAGACGGCCGCGAGGACTGCCACGCCGAGGACGCCGCCGATCTCGCGGATCGCGTTCGTCGCGCCCGACGCCTGCCCCGACTGCTCCGGTCGCACCGACGCCATGACGGTGTTCGCGACGGGCGCGAAGAACGACGCGGTGCCAATGCCGGCGAGCACGAGCGCCGGGACGAGCGTGCCGTACGAAACGTCGGTCGAGGCGACCTTCGCCATCCACGCGAAGGCGATGGCGTCGAGCGCGAGCCCGAAGGCCATGATCGGCCGGCCGCCGATCCGGTCGGAGAGGGCGCCCGCGGCGGGGGCGACGAAGAGCGGCATCGCCGTCGAAGCGAGCGTCCGGATGCCGGCCTCGAGCGGCGAGTACCCCATGACGGTCTGAAGGAACTGGGTGAGGAAGAAGACCGAGCCGAACATCCCGAAGAACATCGCCAGCGAGGCGGCGTTGGCGGCCGCGAAGGCGCGGCTTCCTGCGGGCGAGCGGGATCATCGCGAGACCGATCGGAACATTGAGCCAGAAGATCCACTGCCAGGAGATCCCCTCGGTGACCGCCCCGCCGACGAGTGGGCCGATCGCTATCGCGAGGCCGCCGATCCCACCCCAAGCGCCAAGCGCAAGGCCGCGCTTCTCAGGCGGCACGGCATTCGTGAGGATCGTGAGTGTGAGCGGCGTGACGATCGCGCCGCCGAGACCCTGGAGCGCCCGGGCGGCGACGAGGAGCTCGATCGTGGGAGCAAGCGCCGCCGCCGCCGAGCCAAGCGTGAAGACACCCATCCCCACGGCGAACATGCGCCGGCGGCCGAAGCGGTCGCCGCCCCCGTGAGGAGCAGGACAGCGAACGTGAGCGTGTAGCCGTTCACCGTCCACTCGAGCGCCTCGATGCCGCCTCCCAGATTCGCACGGATGATCGGGAAGGGCCGTCGTGACGACGAGGTTGTCGAGGCCGTCATGAAGACGGCGACGGAGCTCAGGGCGAAGGCCCAGAGCATCGTGCTCTTGGCGGTCATAGAGGTGCTCCTTTCGCGCTCGTTGCACGGCATGAGCCGATCCTGCGCCGGGCGCGCAGCGGCGGCCACGAGGGCCGGCCGCAGGAACAACCGAAGAGTTTCCTCGGCGTCAGCAGGGCTATGGTTGCCGCGCGATGGCACGTGAGGCACGGAGCCTTCCGAGCGGTACCGTCACCCTCCTTTTCACCGACGTCGAGGGTTCGACGGGGCTCCTCGAGCGGCTCGGTCGGGGGCCCTACGCCGACCTCCTCGAGCGCCACCGCATCGCCGGTCGGGGACGGAGAGCCATGACTCGACACTCTCTGGCCGCCTCAGCCTCGGCGGGCGCTGCGAGCTTGTGATGTCATCGCGGCCGGACGAGCAGGGTCTGTCCAGCCACGACCGACGTGCCCGCGCGCGTCATGCAGGTCCCTGCTCGTGAGGCCGTGGCCCAACGGCCCGGCCGTCCACGCTGGTCTCGATCCGACCCAGTGCTCGGACACGAACGTCGAAGGCCCGGGCGCGGTCGCGTGGCGTGGCACGCGCCACGGCGCGAGAATGATCCGCAATGACCGACCGTACTCCGGCGAGCGGGTCAGAAGGTGCCTTTGCGACGGCCGACAAACGCGCTCCTGTCGTTGCAGCGAGCGAGGCTGTCATCTCCGCTGATCCGGAAACCGTCTGCGATGTCCTGGCGGCGATTGATGGTTGGCCGGCATGGAACCCGGACGTGAAATGGGTTGAAGTCGAGGGAGATATCGCCGAGGGCACGCAGTTCCGCTGGAAGTCAGGGCCGGGCACGGTGACCTCGACCTTACGGCGGGTTGAGCGTCCCCACCTCATCGCTTGGACAGGTCGCACATTCGGGATCGACGCCGTCCACGTCTGGCGGTTCGAGCCGAGCGAGGGAGGGACGCTCGTCCGGACGGAGGAGTCGTTCGACGGCTTGGTCGCGCGGGTCTTTCGCCGGCCGTTGCGGAAGACGCTGGACCGCGCGCTTGAGAGCGGCCTTCGCCATCTCAAAGTCGAGGCCGAGCGGCGGGCCGAGCGATAACTCCCCTCCCGAGGCGAGCCGGCGCGCCAACGGCAGCGACGAAATAGAGTCGGGCACGCGATGTCGTTCCTCGTTGCCCTCGTCCTGTTCGTGATCGTCATCGGCCTGCTCGACCGCCGCATCCCGTGGCCGCGCGCGAGCGGACGGGTCGAGTCTATGGTCACCGGTCACTTTCGGGCTCGCTGCCGGCGTTAAAGCGCGCGAACGGTTCGTCCCGCTCTGGGCGCTGATGCTGGCGACCGTCTGGCTCGACGTGATCTTCATCCCGCTGCTCGCGGCGGACGTCGAGTCGATCGACG
>JALZGN010000040.1 GCA_030861005.1 Actinomycetota bacterium | reverse complement strand
GGGCCGGCTCCGCCGGCCCTCTTCAAGAGCCAACCCCTTCAAGAAGGGGGCTCGTGGGGGAAACCAGGTTTCCCCCAGGGGTTTACATCATGTCGGGCATGCCGCCCCCGGGCATGCCGGCCGCGGCCGGCTGCTTCTCGGGAGCCTCCGCCACGACCGCCTCCGTCGTGAGGATGTTCTTCGCGATCGAGGCGGCGTTTTGGAGCGCCGAGCGGGTCACCATCGTCGGGTCGATGATCCCGGCCTTGACGAGGTCCTCGTACTCGCCAGTCTCGACGTTGAGGCCGTGGCCCCGTTCGCCCAAGCGGACGTTGTTGACCACGATCGAGCCCTCCAGGCCCGCGTTGTCGGCGAGCTGCCTGATCGGCTCCTCGAGCGCCCGCGAGACGATGGCAGCGCCCGTCCGCTCGTCACCGTCGAACTGGTCGAGGGTGATCGCGGCGGCCGCGTTCAGGAGCGCGACGCCGCCCCCCGGCACGATGCCCTCCTCGAGCGCGGCCCGGGTCGCCTGCAGCGCGTCCTCGACGCGGTGCTTCTTCTCCTTCATCTCGGTCTCGGTGGCCGCGCCGACCTTGACGACGGCGACGCCCCCCGAGAGCTTCGCGAGCCGCTCCTGCAGCTTCTCGCGGTCGAAATCGGAGTCGGTGTTCTCGATCTCCTGCTTGAGCTGCTTGATCCGGGCCTTGATCGCCTCGGAGTCGCCGGCGCCGTCGATGATCGTCGTCGAGTCCTTGTCGACGACGACCTTGCGGGCGCGGCCCAGCTGGCTCAGCTTCGTGTTCTCGAGCTTGAGCCCCATCTCCTCGGTGATGACCTCGGCGCCGGTCAGGATCGCGATGTCCTCGAGCATCCGCTTGCGCCGGTCGCCGAAGCCGGGCGCCTTCACGGCGACGGCCGTGAACGTGCCGCGGAGCTTGTTGACGACGATCGTGGCCAGGGACTCGCCCTCGACGTCCTCGGCGACGACGAGGAGCGGCCGGCCGGCCTGGATCACCTGCTCGAGCACGGGCAGCAGATCCTTCACCGCGCCGATCTTCTGGTTCGCGATGAGCATGTACGGGTCGTCGAGGACGGCCTCCATGCGCTCGGAGTCCGTGATCATGTAGGGCGACAGGTAGCCCTTGTCGAACTGCATGCCCTCGGTGAACTCGAGCTCGAGGCCGAACGTCTGGCCCTCCTCGACGTTGACGACGCCGTCCTTGCCGACCTTCTCGATCGCGTCCGCGATCACGTCGCCGATCTCGCGCTCGCGCGCGGAGATCGTCGCGACCCGGGCCACGTCCTCGCGGCCGGAGATCTCGCGCGACTGCGACTTCAGGTCCTCGACGATCGCGTCGACGGCCTTCTCGATGCCGCGCTTGAGCGCCATCGGGTTTGCGCCGGCCGCGACGTTTCTGAGGCCCTCGCGGACAATTGCCTGCGCGAGAACGGTCGCGGTCGTCGTGCCGTCCCCGGCGACGTCGTTCGTCGCCGTCGCCACCTCGCGAACGAGCTGGGCGCCCTGGTTCTCGAAGACGTCCTCGACCTCGATCTCACGGGCGATCGTGACGCCGTCGTTCGTAATCGTGGGCGCGCCGAACTTCTTGTCGAGGACGACGTAGCGGCCCTTCGGCCCGAGCGTGACCTTGACCGCGTCGGCCAGGATGTTGACGCCGCGCTCGAGGGAACGCCGCGCGTCCTCGTCGAACTTCAGCTCCTTGTGCGCCATTCACTCACCTCCTTCGGTTAAGCGGGTGTCGGAGCCAGGACGACTTTCGCGAGGACGTCCGACTCACGCAGGATCAGGTACTCGTCGGCAGCGAGCTTGACCTCGGTGCCGCCGTACTTGGAGAAGATGATCTCGTCGCCCTCGGCGAGGTCCATCGGGACGTACTCCCCGTCCTCGTTCCGGGAACCGGGGCCCACGGCGAGAACGCGGCCGCGCTGCGGCTTCTCCTTGGCGGTGTCCGGCAGGACGATCCCGCTCTCCGTGACCTCCTCGTCCTCCAAGACCTCGACGATCAGACGATCCCCGAGCGGCTTTAGGTCCATAGAGCCTCCTTTGACCCGTACTCCTGTTTTTCATGGCACTCCATGCGGCGGAGTGCCGACGCCATCCTAGCGAAGCTCGCATACCGCGATCAAGGATGTTCTGGCACTCTTGCGACGCGAGTGCCAGAAGCGGCCGCCAGAAGGCCGAACAGCGTCGCGGCGCACGTCGCGGCGCCGAGACCGTAGGCGACGGGGTCGCCGAGCGCATCGCCGAGGGCGCCGCCGAGGCCCGGGCCGAGCGCCGCCC
>JALZGN010000037.1 GCA_030861005.1 Actinomycetota bacterium | reverse complement strand
CCCCGCTCGTCCACGTGGACGTCTGCTCGGCGGAGATGATCAAGCTCGCGTCCAACGCGTTCCTCGCCACCCGCATCAGCTTCGCCAACGAGATCGCGAACGTGTGCGAGGTCACGGGGGCCGACGTGGAAGCCGTGACGCGCGGCATGGGCCTCGACCGGCGGATCGGCCCACATTTCCTGCGCGCCGGCATCGGCTACGGCGGCTCGTGCTTCCCGAAGGACGTCTCGGCGCTCAAGCAGCTCGCCGGGAACTCCGGTTACCACTTTCAGCTGCTGAATGCCGTGATCGAGGTGAACGAGCTCCAGAAGCGGCGCGTGGTCGGAAAGCTGCGCGAGCACCTCGGAGCCGTGAGGGGTCGCACAATCGCCCTGCTCGGGCTCGCCTTCAAGCCCGGGACGAGCGACATGCGGGAGGCGTCCAGCATCGTCCTCGCCGCTCGCCTCCTCGCCGACGGAGCACGCGTGCGGGCGTGGGACCCGGTCGCCGACCCGCGCCCGCTCATGCGCCACGTGCTGAACGGGCTCGAGCTCGCCGAGTCGCCAGAGGCCGCTGTGGACGGTGCCGACGCCGCCGTCGTCGTGACCGAGTGGGAGGAGCTGCGGAGCCTGCCGTGCGAGGCCGTGCGCCGGACGATGGCGACGCCTCTGATCGTGGACGGGAGGAACTTCCTCGATCCAGCTGCGGTCCGTGACGCGGGCTTCGTGTACGAGGGAATCGGGCGCCCGCGCGAGCTCGCGCGCACCGTCTCGACGTGAGGAGCGGAGCGGCGAGGCACGCGCGAACACGTCGCCTCAATCCGGCCGGCGCACCTCGTTCCGGAGGATCTCGTCTAGCTGGACGCCGATGAGGAAGATCGCCGCCGACGTGAAGACGTAGGCCGTGAGGACGAGGAAGACGGTGAGGCTGCCGGTCGCGGTCTTGAAGCTGGCGACCGAGCTCACCCACCACTTGAAGGCGACCGAGGCGACGATCCAGCCCGCGACGACGAGAAGCGACCCCGCGCTCGCCCAGCGAGTCTGCAGCTCCTTCGCGGGCGCGTAGCGGACGATCAGCGCGACGGCGAGGCCGAGCAGGACGACGGCCACCGGCCAGCGTCCGATGCCGAAAACGACGTGGAGAACGCCGCCGGGGCGCGGGCCGAGGATCACCGCCAGGGCGGCCCCGACCGTGCACACGATCACCGCCAGGGCGAGCGCGAGCGAGATGAGCAGGCGGCGCCACGACGGCCGGCGCTCGTCGGCGTCGTAGATCTGGTTGAGCGCTACGCGAGTCGCGTTCATCGCCCACGTCATGTCCCAGACGACGAGCGCGGCGGCGAAGGCGATCAGGGGCACGGCGCTGCTTGCGAAGATCTTGCCGACCGAGTAGTCGATGCCCCCGTAGACGGGCGGCGTCACGTGGGCGCGGATCGTCGGGCCGAGCTCGCTCGACCAGACGTCCTCGAGCCCGAGTGCGCTCAGGATGCCGAGACCGAGGAGAACGAGCGGAACGAGCGCGACGAGCGCGCGGAACGCGACCGCCGAGGCGTACGTCCACAGGTGGTGCTCGCCGATCTCCGCCGCGAGGAGGCGGGCGACTTCTCTCAGGCGCTCGCCCCAGCCACGCGGCACGCGTGCCCGAACCGCCGCGGGCGTTCGCGCTGCTCTCGCCATGGGCGGGCTGTACCCACGCGGGGCCGCACGGGAAACGGGAGAGCGCTCCCCGGCGCCGCGGGCTAGCTCTGCTCGAGCAGGGCAGCGAGCCGGGCGGCTCCTTCCTCGATCTCCGTGTCCTCGACGCGGCTGAAAGCGAGACGCAAGTTCTGCCGGCCGCGTCCGTCCGGGAAGAACGGGACGCCGGGAACGAAAGCGACGCCGGCCTCCGTCGCGCGCTTCGCGAGGGTCGTCGTGTCCGCGCCCGCGGGGAGCGTAAGCCACGTGAAGAACCCCCCGCGCGGACGCGTCCATTCGACGACCGGCGGCATCGTCCGCTCGAGGGCGGTGAGGAGGAGGCGGCAGCGGCGCCCGTACAGCTCGCACGACCGGCGGATCGTCTCGTCGAGGAGCCCGCGCCGCCCGTACTCCTCGAGCAGGCGTTGCGCGAGCGTGCTCGCGCACTGATCGGTCGTCTGCTTCGCCCAGACGAGCTTCTCGACGACCTCGGCGGGGCCGCAGGCCCAGCCGAGGCGCGTGCCGGGCATGAACGTCTTCGAGAAGGTTCCGA
>JALZGN010000002.1 GCA_030861005.1 Actinomycetota bacterium | reverse complement strand
CGGCCGCGGAGCGCAGCCGCCCCGGGACGGCGAGATCGGCGCGCTCGTAATCTCGGGCGACGAGGCCGCGTACGACCCGCGCGTCCGCGCGCTCTCCGAGCGCGCCCGCTTCCTCCTCGCCACTTCGATGTTCATGGGGGAAGCGACGCTCTCGGCGCACGTCGTCGTCCCCGCGACGAGCTACCTCGAGCGGGACGGGACGGTCGTCAACCTCGAGGGCCGCCGGCAACGGCAGCGGCGCGCGGTCGACCCGCCGTTCCCCGACGAGCTCGAGTTCTTCTCGCGCGTGGGAGAGCGCATCGGCGTTCCGATCTCGCCCTGGCCGGCGGTCGAGCCCCCGGCCGAGCGCGCGTCGCTGCCGCCCCCCGTCGACGAGGCGCCCGCGCCCGCCCCATCTGTGCCGCCTGTTCCGACGGTCGACCGGGACGGCGGCCTCGAGCTCGTGACGTACCGGCCGCTCTTCTCCGGGCCGGGGGTCGAGCGGATCTCGGCGCTCGCGTTCCAGCGACCGCGCCGCGAGATCGAGCTCGCGGCCGACGACGCCGCGCAAACCGGCATCGCGACCGGCGACGTCGTCGCGGTGAGCTCGAACGGGACGAGCACGCTCGTGAGCGCCCGCGTCAATCGGCGCCTTCGGGCCGGCGTCGCCCGCATGGCGCACGAGCATGCGCGCGAGCTCGCAGCGCGAGTGGAGGTCGCGAAGGCGTGATCGCGCTCGCTCAGGAGCGTCTGAACGAGCCTTGGTGGATCGACGTCATCAAGGCGTTCGTCGTCGCGAACCTCGTCCTCGGAACCTTCGCCTACCTGACCTGGGTGGAGCGCAAGCTCCTCGGCCGCATGCAGCTTCGCTACGGGCCCAACCGAACGGGCCCGTTCGGGCTCCTGCAGCCGATCGCCGACCTGATCAAGCTCCTTCGCAAGGCGAGCTTCTTCCCGGCGGCCGCCGTCGACCTCCTCTACATCGCCGCCCCCGCGGTGGCGGGCTTCACCGCGATCGCCGCGTTCAGCGTGATTCCGTTCGGCGGCGTCTGGCACATCGGCCCGTACGACGTGACCGGACGCGTGGTCGACGTCTCGATCTCGCTCGTCCTCCTCTTCGCGCTCGGCGCGGTCGGGATCTACGCGTTCCTCGTCGGCGGCTGGTCGAGCGAGGCGAAGTACTCGCTTCTCGGCTCGATGCGAACGTCGGCGCAGCTCGTGTCCTACGAGGTCTCCCTCGGGCTCGCCGTCCTCGGAGTCGTAATCATGGGGCAGTCGCTCTCCCTCGTGGAGATCGTCGAGCGCCAGAACGAGACGATCTGGTTCGTCGTCCCCCAGTTCCTCGGTTTCCTGACCTTCTTCGTCGCCGGGCTCGCCGAGACGAACCGAACGCCGTTCGACCTGCCGGAAGCGGAGTCCGAGCTCGTCGGCGGCTACCACACCGAGTACGGCGGGATGCGGTTCGGCCTCTTCCAGACCGCCGAGTACATCAACATGATCACGTTCTCGGGCCTAGCGGTGACGCTCTTTCTCGGCGGCTGGCACGGTCCCTTCCTTCCCGGGCCGCTCTGGTTCGTCCTCAAGCTCGGCGTCTTCATCTTCCTCTTCATGTGGATCCGGGCGACGCTCCCCCGCCTTCGCTACGACCAGCTCATGACGTTCGGGTGGAAGGTCCTCCTGCCGGTCGCGACCCTGAACGCGGTCGCGACGGCCGTCCTCGTCGTCGCCTTCTGATGGCCGGCGTTCGCTGATGTCCCCCCAGCCGCTCGACTCGCTCAAGGGCTTCGCGGTCACGTTCCGCCAGATCTTCCGGAAGCCGATCACGCAGCAGTACCCGGAGTACAAGCGCCCCGTGTACCCCCGGTGGCGCGGCCGCCATCGGCTGCACCGCCACGAGAACGGGCTCGAGAAGTGCGTCGGCTGCTCGCTCTGCGCGGCCGCCTGCCCGGCGGATTGCATCCGCGTCGTGGCGGCGGAGAACACGCCCGAGCATCGGGTGTCGGCGGGGGAGCGCTACGCGCGGATCTACGAGATCAACATGAGCCGCTGCATCTTCTGCGGCTACTGCGAGATCGCGTGCCCGTTCGACGCGATCACGCTCGGGAACGAGTACGAGCTCTCCGAGTACAACCGCGACGACGAGATCTACACCAAGGAGATGCTCCTCGCCGCGCCGATCAAGCGCGTCCCGGTCGCCGATCCGACGCTCTACGACACGCCCGAGGGTGTGTGGAAGACGGAGTCGTGACGTGGACGCGGGCGAGGTCCTCGTCTGGATCATCTGGGTCGTCGCGACGACCGCCCTCTTCTCGTCGGGCCTCGCGGTCGTCCTCTTCTCGAACCCGTTCTTCAGCGCGCTCGCCCTGATCGTGAACCTCGCCTCCCTCGCCGTCCTCTACCTCCTCCTCGAGGCGGAGTTCGTGGCGGCTGCGCAGGTCCTCGTGTACGCGGGCGCGGTGATCGTGATGTTCCTCTTCGTGATCGCCTACCTCGGCGGGCGGGCCGACGCGCCGTGGGCGGGCGGGCCGACGCTCCAGTCGCTCGCCGCCGTGGCCGCGGCGGGCGCGATCGCGGTCGAGGTGATCGTCGCCGTCGTCCTTCGCGCCGGTGACCGACTCGCCGACTCCGCGCGGATCACCGATGCCTTCGGGTCGCCCGGCTCCATCGGCGAGCTCTTCCTCTCCGACCACCTGCTCGCGTTCGAGGTGACCTCGATCATCCTCCTCGTCGCCGCGGTCGGCGGCGTCGTCCTCGGGAGCACGGTGCCGGCCGCGCAGCGCGCCGAGGGGCACGACCGAAGGGCGGCGCGATGACCGGTCCCGGGGTCGCCTCGTACCTGATCGCGTCCGTCGTCCTCTTCTCGGTCGGGACGCTCGGCGTCCTCATCCGGCGCAGCCCGCTGATCGTCCTCCTCGCGCTCGAGATCATGCTG
>JALZGN010000314.1 GCA_030861005.1 Actinomycetota bacterium | reverse complement strand
GCCCAGAGCGATGTGGACGAGGCCCTCGACATCTTCGATCGCGCCCTGTCGGACGTCGAGGCGGGCCGGTTCGACGACGCCAAGCTCGCCCCGTACGCGGGCTGGTGAAGTACCCAGGCGACCGGCGCACCCTGAGCGGAATAGCACGGGTTCCGTCAGTGCCGTCCGCTCCGGCAACGCGGTATTCGGCGACGCGCGATCCGAAGAGAAGGACCCCTCGAACGTTGCCCAGGCGCTATGGGCGAGACCATCCGCAATCATCCGGGACCGTTTACGCGAGAGACAACGTTTCATCCCGTGCTCACCCCGCAGGAGGTCGCGCGAAGCTCCCGCCAGCTCCCGGCAATCGCCGCAGGGCGATGGACGAAACGCCCTGCTCTCGCCGCCAATCCCGCGCCTATCCCCGCCCACCCCGGCCAGGTCGGCCTGGCACGGCGGAGGTCGCGGGCTCGAGTCCCGTCGCTCCCGTGTCTTGAAGTGCCTGAAAATCGGGGGTCCCGACTTCCGTCGAAGACGAGTGAGAACGTTCGCGCATCGACCATTCTCATCGTCGCCGAGGCGAAGCTCTCGCGTACCGATCCGGCTGACGCTTCTCACGCTCCAGCGTGGCGCCGGGTCGTTCGGCCGTCGGTCGCTGGAACATCGACTGAGCCTCGAGGCACGGACATCTACTGGCTCGACTACGACTCCAAGGCGGGGATGCTCGACACGATGCTCCGCCAGACGCGCACGGACAAGAAGACGAACAAGGTCGTGAACTACGCCTACGACGTGATCAACCGGTTGACGAAGGCCGACGATCGCGCGACGACGGCAGTCGAGTTACCGGTTGCGAGCGCCGTCCCGGCGGGTTTTCCGGTCATGGCTCCGTCAACCGCAGCGCCGCGGATAATCGTTCTGCTGTCGGGATATCGTGGCGACGTGCGTCTGCTCATTCTCGGCGGAACGCTCTTCCTCGGCCGACATCTCGTTGAGGCCGCGCTCGACCGCGGAGATGAGGTAATGCTCTTCAACCGCGGAGAGACCAACGCCGATCTCTATCCGGAACTCGAGCACGTGCGCGGCGACCGGGACGGTGATCTCTCGGCGCTTGCCGGCCGCGAATGGGACGCCGTCGTCGATACGTCGGCGCGTCTTCCCCGTTGGGTGAGGACCGCCGCGGAGGCGCTGTCCGACGCGATCGCCCACTACACCTTTGTCTCGAGCGGGTCCGTGTACGCGGACACGCGAGCGGCGGGCGTCGACGAATCCGCGCCCGTCCACACCATTGCGGACGAGACCACCGAGGAGATCACCTCTCCCGAGTCGTACGGCGCGCTCAAGGCGCTATGTGAACGGGCGGCCGAGGAGCTGGTGCCGGGACGCGTCCTGTCTGTGCGAGCCGGTCTGATCGTCGGACCCTACGATCCCACCGGTCGCTTCACGTACTGGCCGCATCGGATCGCGCGTGGCGGAGACGTGCTCGCGCCCGAGCCGCGTGATCAGCCCGTTCAGTTCGTCCACGGCCGCGACCTCGCCGACTGGATCCTCTCCATGGCCGAGCGCCGCGTGACTGGGGTCTTTAACGCCGTCGGGCCCGAGCAGCCGCTTACCCTGGCGTCCGTGCTCGACGAGTGCCGGCGCGTCACCCGCTCCGACGCCGAGCTCGTTTGGGCCGACGAGCGCTTTCTCGTCGACGAGGGGATCGAGCCGTGGAGTGAACTGCCCCTCTGGCTCGCGCCGAACGTGAACCCGGCGTACGCGGGATTTCTCGCCATCGACGGGTCGCAGGCGATCGCGGCTGGCTTGCGTTTCCGACCGCTCGCACAGACGATCAGCGACACGCTCGCGGACGCTGAGCCGACCGGCGACGCTGGCCTCTCACCGGGACGCGAGGCCGACCTGCTTGCAAAGTTGAGAGGACGAGCGGCGGCCGCTGGCGAGCGCCACGCGTTTTCGTCGAGCTCGTCGACGGCACGCCGAAAGCGCACGCGAGCGGCGCGTGCGTCGCAGTAGCGCGCGTCGCTAGGGGCGAGCGAGTACCTCAATTCGGTTGCCCCACGGATCGGCCGTGTACAACCGACGAACACCTGGAAGGGAGCCGTCCCACTGCACCGTCTCGCCGGAGTCGGAAAGCCGGCGCGCAAGGGAATCGATATCGCCATCAGCTACCCGAAAAGCTGGATGCGCCTTCTGTGCTGCCCGGAACGGCTCCTCGACGCCGATGTGGAGCTGCTGAGTGCCCACTTGGAACCAGACGCCTCCGCGCTTCTGGAGAGCCTTCGGCTTCTGAACCTCGTTGAGACCGAGGAGCTCGCCGAAGAAGCGTCGGGCGTCAGCCTCACATCCTGGCGGGGCCGCTATCTGGACGTGATCGAGACTGACCTCCACGACGACCGGAGGGTAGCCGCAAGTCAGCCGCGGCCGCCCCACCGCTCGTGCGTGGGCCGTTACGGGGGGCGTGATGCGCCTAAGCGTCGCCGTCGTCGACCGCGGGGTGCGGGCCAGACGCTCTTCCTCGACTGCATTGGACGGGGAAGGCCGACAGTTCTCCTCGATTGGGCTCGACGTCCAGCCTTTCCAGCACCGCTATCCGCACCTTGTGAGGGCGCTCGTGCTCGTCCACTCGCTCCATCCGAATCTCGCCCGTGAGATCGAGCGGCTCCTGAGGGGCGAAGCAAGCGCAGGAGCGGCGAGGGAGTCCGGCGGCGAACAGCGAAGCGGTTACCTAACGCGATCTACTCGAGAGCGTCCGGGTCGACAGGCCTAAACGAGGGCACGAGGACCCTTGAAGCTTCTGACCGGAGGCAGGTGGCTTGCGGTGGTCGTCGCCGTCTTCTCCAGTGGCGCCGTCTTGGCGCTCGCTGCAGCGAGCGGCCGAGCGCTCGAGCTCCTCTGCCTGCCGGGCGTCTTGGTCGCCGCGGCCTGGCCGCGCGACCGGCGCCGCCGCTCGCTGCGCTTGTGCATACCAGCGCGCAGGAGTCTCGCGCGGGCAGGCAGCGAGGCGAAGACCGCTGGCGCGAGCCTCGAAAAGGCGCGCTCGGGCGAACCGCCGAGCGCGTCGCGGGCAGGGTGAGCGGAAGGCCGGCACGTCGTCGCCTCGCTGACGTGCGACCCGCACCTCGCGTCACAGAGGGACCGATCCGCGCGGCGTCTCCGTATTCAGTGCGTACCGTGCGAACGTCGACCTCGACCGGGGAGACGAGGTGCGCGCCGATTGCGGCGCGAGGACGGCGCGACGGACCGCCGTGGTCGAGCTTCTCTTCCCGGCGATGCTTCCGAGCGCGAGCCTCTCCCCGGGCGTCGTCTTCGTCTCTCGCTTCCCGCGCGGCTATCGCGTGTGGGAGCGGGCGCACTAGCGAGCGGGGGCGCGACCCGTCCGAGTCGCAGG
>JALZGN010000306.1 GCA_030861005.1 Actinomycetota bacterium | reverse complement strand
GTGCTGGGGCTGGCCGCCGACCTCGCCGACCCGGCCGCGCCGGACGCGCTCGTCGGCGCGGTCGAGCGCGCGCTCGGGCCGCTCGACTGCGTCGTCAACAACGTCGGCGTCGCGTACCAGCGCTCCTTCGAGGACCTCGCGGACGCCGACTGGGAGGAGCTCTGGCAGGTGAACGTCATGAGCTACGTCCGCACGATCCGCGCCGCTGTCCCGGGCATGCGCGAGCGGGGCTTCGGCCGGATCGTCAACGTGAGCTCGACCGCCGGGAAGCGGCCGTCCACCGGGATGCCCGACTACAGCGTGACGAAGGCAGCCGTCCTCTCGCTCTCACGCCTCGTCGCCGACGTCTACGCGGCCGACGGGATCCTCTGCAACGCCGTGACGCCGGGTCCGACGGCGTCGCCCGCCTGGCTCGCTCCCGGCGGGCTCGCAGACCAGGCGGCGGCACACGGCGGGAAGAGTCGCGACGACGTGCTGTCGTCGGTGGGGAAGGGACGGCCGCTCGGGCGGATGGCGAAGCCGGAGGAGATTGCGGCCGTGATCGTCTTCCTGTGCTCGGACCGCGCCAGCTACGTCACGGGAGCCGCGTGGAGCGCCGACGGCGGCAGCGTTCCGATCATCATCTAGCGGGCACGCGCGCGCGGTAAGTGATGGTGGAGACAGCCGGGCGGCTGAGTACCCTGGGACAGTGGAGAGGATCGCTCGTCGCGTAGCAGACGAGTTCGAGGCGATCACGCGTGAGCGTGAGAGCTTCTCGCTCTCGCCGCTCGCCGTCCGCTCGTACGAGACGGCCGGCCGAGCTCTCCCAGAGCAAGATTGCGAGCTTCGGACGCCGTTCCAGCGCGACCGCGACCGCATCGTCCACTCGAAGGCCTTCCGTCGGCTGAAGGGAAAGACGCAGGTCTTCGTTCACCCACGCGGCGACCACTACCGGACGCGTCTCACGCACACGCTCGAGACCGCGGGAATCTCCCGGACCGTCGCGCGGGCGCTGCGGTTGAACGAGGATCTCGTCGAGGCGATCGCGCTCGGTCACGATCTCGGACACGCGCCGTTCGGGCACACGGGCGAGGAGGCGCTCGACGAGGCGCTCCGGGCGCGGTGCGGACGGGGGTTCCGACACAACGAGCATTCCCTTCGCGTCGTCGACGTCCTCGAGCGAGATGGCCGCGGGCTCAACCTAACGGCGGAGGTGCGCGACGGGATCCGCCACCACTCGGGCCCGGGCGAGCCGGCGACGCTCGAGGGAAAGATCGTCCGGGTCGTCGACCGCGTCGCGTACATCAACCACGACATCGACGACGCGGTGCGCGCCGGCGTTCTCACCCCCGCGGAGCTTCCCCCCGAGGAGATCGAGATTCTCGGGCCGACAGGTTCGAGACGCGTCGACACGCTCGTCCACGACCTCGTCGAGCACTCGGCCGAGGCGGCCGAGATCACCCAGGGCGATGAGGTGGGTCGGGCGATGTCGAACCTCCGCGCGTTCATGTTCGAACGGGTCTACCTGGCCGGCGCGGCAGCCGAGCAGCGGGAGAGGGCATCTTCGACGGTCCGCTCGATCTTTGACCATCTCGTCGAGCATCCTGAGCTCCTCCCAGCCGATCGCCCCGGCGACGTCGCGCAGCGCGTCACCGACTACGTGGCCGGGATGACCGACCGCTTCGCCCTCGACTTCCTCCCGCGAGTGTCGTGGCGCTGATCCGGAACAAGGATCAGATCGTCGAGGCAGCCGACATGGTCGAGATCGTGTCGGGGCGGACGCCGCTTCGCCGGAGCGGCGCCCGCTGGTGGGGACGCTGTCCCTTCCACGAGGAACGCTCGCCGAGCTTCTCGGTGAACGCGACCGACAAGCTCTTCTACTGCTTCGGATGCGGCAAGGGCGGCGACCTGATCGGCTTCGTCGAGGAGAGCGAGGCATTGGGTTTCGCGGAAGCGCTCGAATGGCTCGCCGCCCGCTCGGGAGTCGACGTGGAGTACGAGGAAGCGTCGCCGCGCGTCGAGGAGGGGCGGAGGCGCCGGGAGCGTCTCCTCGCGCTTCTCGACGCCGCCGCCGGCTTCTACGAGCGCCACCTCTGGGAGGCGCGGGCCGGCGCGCCGGTGCGCTCGTACCTGCGAGAGCGCGGGCTCGGCGAGGATGTCTGCCGGCGCTTCCGACTCGGCCTCTCGCCCGGCGGGTACGAGCTTCCCGCGAAGGCGCAGCAGCGCGGCTTCGCCCTCCGGGACCTGAATGCGGCGGGGCTCGTGAACCGGCGCGGAGCCGACCGCTTCGCCGGACGGCTCGTCTTCCCGCTCGCCGATCCGCGCGGCCGCGTGCTCGGCTTCGGCGCCCGTCGGCTGCGCGAGGACGATCCCGTCCCGGCCAAGTACGTGAACTCGCCCGAGAGCGAGCTCTTCCACAAGGCGTCGCTCGTGTACGGGCTCCACGCCGCCCGGGCCGCGATCGCAAGCGAGGACCGTGCCGTCGTCGTTGAGGGATACACGGACGTGCTCGCGCTCCACCAGGCCGGACTCGCCGGCGCCGTCGCCTCGATGGGCACGGCGCTGACGCCCGCGCAGATTCGAGAGCTCGCCCGCCTGACTCGCCGTCTCTATCTCTGCTTCGACGCGGACGCCGCCGGCGAGGGGGCGACCCTGCGCGGGATGGAGCTCGCCTATCGCGACTTCGACGAGGTGCTCGTCGTCCCGCTCCCGTCGGGGTCGGACCCCGCTGACCACTCCGATCGCTTCCAGGAGCTCCTCACCGGCGCCGAGCCGTACCCTCGCTATCGGGTCAAGGTCGAGATCGACGGTGCTCGCAGCAAAGAGGAGGCATACCGGCGCGTCCAGGAGCTCGTCGCGGGCTTCGAGCGGAACACGGAGTGGATCGCCGCCGTCGAGTACGCCGCCGACCGCCTCGATCTCCCCGAGGAGCTCCAGCGCCGGCTTCCCGCGCTCGTCGTGCGCGGGCGCGGCGCCGGCGGCGGATCGATCCGGAAGGCGATGGAAGCGGGCGAGCGACTGGAGCGCGACGCGCTCGCGGGCGTCCTCGCGCACCGAAACCTCGCCGCCGTGCTCGCCGAGATGTCGCCCGACCACTTCGACGCGGAGCCGCACCGACGCCTGCGCGCGCACCTCGTCGGCGACGAGCCCGTCGGCCCCGATCTCACGGCGCTCGTCGCGGAGCTCGACGCGCGGGCAGAGGCGGAGGGAATCGACGGCGCAACGGCGCGCGAGCTCCTGCTTCGCCTTCGTGAGCGGAAGCTCCGGCGCGAGCTTCCGCTCGCGGACGGTGAGCGAATGAAGGAGCTGCAGGCCGAGCTCGCGCGGATCCGCGAGGCGGCTGCGACGCTCGTCTAGGCGCGCGGGTTCCGCTCACCGGCCCGCCGCTAAACTGGTCGCGCCGTTCCCCGGTAGCTCAACTGGCAGAGCATCCGGCTGTTAACCGGAGGGTTGTAGGTTCGAGTCCTACCCGGGGAGTACGACGAGAGCCTCGCCTACACGGGGCTCTCGGGGTCGAGGAATCGAGGCGCGGGCGACGAGTTGGTACCGGTTTGGTACCGGAAAGCTCGGCGAACGTTCGCGCCTCGCCGCCGCCCACTAGGGCCGCTCCGCCCATTCGCTTGCGCGAGCGTCGGGCCCAGCGGTCGGGCGCTGGCTCTCGCTCATCCACGTTCGGCGCTGCCGGTAGTTCGGCGATCTTTCAGATCGAAGCGCAAGTTCGGCAGCACGTGGTGCCACTTATGTACAGGCGGGGGCGTTGCCGGTGCGGTCATTCCTCGGAAACAGGTTTCCGGCGCGTCCCCGCCCACTACTCCAGGTCGCGCGCTTTCGGTGACGACCCATGGCTGACCTTTACACCGTGATGCACCGCGAGGTGGGGCCGGTCGCCGCGTTCGCCACGTGGGATGAAGCGGTCGCCGAGCTCGAGCGTGTGTTCGGAGACGAGCCCGCTTGGTTACGCGACCTTTGGATCGAGCCGTTCGACGTGCTCGTCACCGAGGACAAGGCGGAACAGCACGAGGATCTGGCGTCGTAGGGGCAGCACGAAGAGCGACTGCCGGGCCGTCGAGCGGCCCTGGACGCGCGTGAGTGCGCTCGTTCTGGCGGTGGGCGTCGTTGCTGCCTGAGGCGTCGGCCCGAGGCGGGCGCCAGCTCACGGACCTGAGCAAGCGAACGAGTGCTAGCCGACGCCGGCGGCCTGAACGCTTCCCGCCTGCTCGAGCGCGATCGTGGTCACGCCTCCGAGCGTGAAGACGGAGGAGAGCACCTCGACGGGCTCGTCGAGGAGAGCGCCCGTCACGTCGAGCAGAGCGGCGAGGACGTAGAAGGCGAAGGCGGCGGCGAAGAACGCGCGTCCTCGACGCGACGAGAAGATGACGGTCCAAAAGCACGCGAGCGCGACGAGCACCGGGATCAGGTAGAGCGCGATCACGATGTCGTCCGGATGCTTGACGCCCGGGAGGTCTGCGAGGTAGCGGGCGTTGGCCCCGATCGTCTCGTGGACGCCGAAGATCTCGTCCGCCGCCAGGTAGGCGAAGGCGAGCGACGAGACGACGAAGAAGGCCCGCGCTCGCCGGAGCACTCGCCGCACTCGCACAAGCTGGACGGCGGCGAGGAAGGCGGCGCCGGAGGTGGCGGCGAGGACGAGCGCATTCAGCGTGTCGAGCGGCTTGACGCCCCGCTCCGGTGCCACGTAGACGGTGAACGTGTCGAACAGGCGCACCTCGTAGACCTCGGATCTGATTTCGGGAAAGAGCCGCCCCTCCCGCACGACGTCGTAGTTCTCGGAGGCGAGGTACGCCAGCACGAGCAACGCGAATGCGACGAGGACGAGGAAGGCGACGATCCCCGTGTTCACCCGCGCCGACCTGCGCGCCGTGCTTACAGAGCTGGTCTCAGAGCGCATGCTTCTACCGCGAAAGTACCGAAAGAACGGCGGTTACGCGCTTCCGACGCGCACCTGCGAGTTTCAACGCGCGAAGTGGGTCCAGCCGCCCGACGGTAACATCGGGCGACGCGAGCGCCGTGAGACGCGTCGTTTCCGCCATCGTCCCGCTGTCGGTTGCGCTCCGGCGGATGCGAACCCGGCTTCTCGCCGTCGCCGTCGTCGTTGCCGCGCTCGCCGCCGCAGCGGGCCTGGTCGGCTGGAGCGGTATCGCCGCCGCGCTCTCGCAGGAGGCGAACGTCCGCCTGCGCCTCGGCGAAGCACGCTCCGACGATCGCTCGTTGCAGGTCGTCTACCACCTTCGGCTCGCCGAAGGCGATGCGCGCCGGCGAGCTGTCGACGCGATGTTCGCGCGGCTCGCCGACGTGAGCGAGCCGCCCCGGCGGGTCTCGATGCTCCAGAGCGTTGGACCGAGCGCCGTTCGGCTCGTCGCGGCCGACGACGCCGAACGTGACGTCGAGGTCGGCCGAGGGCGGCTCCCGGCGGGTTGCCAGGCGCGCGTCTGCGAGGCGCTCGCGCTCGCCGGACCGTTTCGCATCGGCGAGATGATCGGCCTCGGCCGACACCTCTCGGCGCGGATCGTCGGTCGCGGCGCGGTGCGCCCCGCTGCGCTTCCCATCGGGTCGGAGACGCTCACCCGGACACCCGTTCTCACGAGCGCGGCGCTCCTGGTGCACGACCTGAGCCGCCCGCTGGCCGCCTTCGCCCGCGAGACCGGCACGACCGTCGCCACCACCGCGGCGCTCGATCCGACGGCGGTGCGGGGGTGGGAGCTGCGCCCGCTCAGCGAGCGGCTGCGCGTCGAGCTCGTCGAGTTGGAGCGGACGGGGCCGCTGCTCGAGACGGACGCGCCGTTCGAGCTCCTGGACGAGCTCGCCGACCGCGGTGACGTCGCGCGCGAGCGCCTGCTTCTGGTGGCGGGCCAGGGC
>JALZGN010000305.1 GCA_030861005.1 Actinomycetota bacterium | reverse complement strand
GAGATGGAGGGCGAGATCGCCGAGGCGTTCCCGAACGGGATGTTCAAGGTGAAGCTCGACAACGGGCACGAGGCGCTCGGCTACACGGCCGGCAAGATGCGCCGCTACCGCATCAAGATCTTTCCGGGAGACCGAGTGAAGCTCGAGCTCTCCCCCTACGACCTCTCGCGCGGGCGCATCGTCTACCGCTTCAAGTAACGGCGGTCGTCGCCAGGCCGGCGGGGGTGAAGAACACGGCGCTCCCTCTCACCGTCCTCGGGTCGGGGGCGGCCGGCTACCCGCCGGTGGAGCGGGCATCGGGGCCGAGGGCGACGCAGAGCATGGGCTGCTTCTCGGTCTCACCCGTGAAGAAGCGCGCCACGTCGTCGTCGTAGAACGTGAGCCCCGTCGCACCGAACCGTCGTGCGTACGCCCCGAGGTAGAGGCGGCCGGCGCGGATGCCCGCCTCGAGCTGCGCCGCACGGTAGCCGCGGTTGCCGCGCTCGCGGAGGACGACCTCGAGGTCCGAGAGGAAGAAGTGGGTCGCGGCCGCGCGCGCGGCGTGCTCCTGCTCGAGCGCGAGGTAGCCGGCCGACTCGCGGAAGGAGCCGCGGCGCGTGACCTCGAATCGGTCGGGCGGGCGAAAGCGGTACGCCCCCGCGTCGAGTCCTTCCACCGCGTTCGCGATCACGTGCGCCTCGGTGACGGGAGAGACGTCGGCCGGGATGGGACCCGTTCCGGCGGCGAGGATCGCCGCGAGCCCTGACGAGGGGATCGCTTCCGTCGTGAAGTGCCGCGCGGAACGGCGCCGGCGGATCACCTCCTCGAGCGGCTCGCCGGCCGTCAGCCCGACCGCGGCGGCGTTCGCCGGTTCGGGATTCCCGCCGTAGCGCCCAACCTCGTCCGGGGACGCGAGTGCCGACGCCGCGTGGAGCTCCTCGGCCTCGGCGTAGGTCTCCTCGCGGCGTGAGAGGGGCGCAACGTCGAGATCGAGCGGTTCCGGAGCCTCGCTCGGGGAGCCCGCTTCCGCTCGGCCGAGCGCGAGAAGCGCGAGCGCCGCCTCCCGCCGCCCGTCGATCCCGACGAGCCGGTTCGCGTCGTCATCGACGAAGCCCGTCCGAAGCCGCGGCTCGAGCGGGGCGGCAAGCGCGAGGAGGTTTGCGAGCATCGTCCCGGCGTCCCAGAAGAGGTGTCGATAGCCGCGGGCGCCGTACTTCCAGCCCGTGCGCCAGAGGATCCCGCTCAAAAGGAGGACCGCACGCGCTTCCGGCTCGCCGAGGAGCGTCCGGAAGTCGCCGTCGCGGAGGCGTCGGAGCGCGAGCTCGCCCGGATGGAAGTGAAAGACGCCTTCCGCGGAGACGACGTAGAGCTCGACGGGATAGAGCGCGCCCGCGCTTGCGTACGTGCGGAAGTGGTAGACCTCCCCGCCGGGAAGCGTCCGCGTTCGGATCACGCCGGCCCCGAGTCGAAGGAGCGCCTCGAGGTCAGCGGGGAGCCGCTCCGGCGCCGGCCCGCGGTACTCCTTGAACGGGTTCGGACGGTTCTCCCAGTCGAGGCTGCGGCCTTCCGTCCGGACCGAGACGAAGGAGTGCTTCGTCATCTCGTGGTAGCGGCGCGCCGGCCCGAGGTCGTCCCAGTTCCCCACGGCGGGGAATCTTGACGCTTACAGGCGGGTAATGGTCAGCGCGCGGGCGAGCCGCTCGAGGCCGAGGTCGAGCCGCTCGTCCGGTGTCGCGAGCGAGATCCGAGCCCACCCGGCCCCGCTTCGCCCGAACCCCTCGCCGGGCGCGAGCGCCACCCGGTGCTCGACGAGTAACGAGTCCGCGGTGACGGCGTCCGGAAGCCGAAGCCAGAGGAAGAACGTCCCCTCGCAGCTCACCTCCCGTACGCTCGTCTCCCGCAGGGCGGCGACGACCCGATCGCGCCGCTCCTCGTAGAGCGCGCGCCGCTCCGCGACCGTCTCCTGCGGCCCGGTGAGCGCGACGATCCCTGCCTCCTGGATCGCGGTGAAGATCCCCGCGCGGACGTGGTCCTGGAGCTGGTTCAGGCGGGCGACGATCTCCGCGCGTCCGAGCACGAACCCGAGCCGCCAGCCCGCCATCCCGTAGCTCTTGGACATGGAGAAGAGCTCGACGCCGACCTCTTTCGCGCCCGGGACGGCGAGGAAGCTCCGCGGCTCGCGCCCGTCGAAGACGAGGTCCCCGTACGCGAAGTCGTGCACGACCGCCGCGCCCGTCTCCCCGGCGTACGAAACCGCCGCCTCGAAGACTCCGTCGGGGGCGGTCGCCGCGCACGGATTCGACGGGTAGTTCAGGTAGAG
>JALZGN010000290.1 GCA_030861005.1 Actinomycetota bacterium | reverse complement strand
GCCCAGAGGCCCTCCACCCACGGGCGCCGGACGAGCATCGTCCGTCCGTAGAAGAGCGGGAGCACGGCCGCGTGCTCGGCGACCCACAGGCGGTCGACCTCGTGGTAGAGCCGCATCCGCTCGCCCTGGTCGCGAAGCGAGCGCGCCCGCACGAGGAGCTCCTCGATCTCGGCGTCACGGTAGAACGGCCACTCGCTCGCCTCGAAGAGGCCCCGGAAGAAGCCGTCCGGGTCGGGGTAGTCGGCCGTCCAGCCGCTCACCCACATCTGCTCGTCGGTCATGTGGGACGCCCAGAGGTGGTCGCGTCGCGAGCTCAGCGTCACGCGCGCGCCGAGCTTCGCCCACTCGTCGACGAGGCGCTCGGCTCCGCGCGACGCCGCCCCGAGCGACCCGCCGGCGATCACCTTGAGATCGGGAAGGCCACGGCCGTCGGCGTAACCGGCGTCGGCGAGGAGCTTCCGAGCGAGGTCGAGGTCGTACACGGGCGCCACTCGGTGCGTGTGGCCCGGCATCGCAGGCGGAATCGAGCCCCCGCGCGAGGCCGCCCGAACGAGAACGTCGGCGCCGCCGAAGAGCGCCTCCCGGTCGACCGCGTGGGAGAACGCCTTCCGAACGAGCTCGTTCGAGAAGGGCGGGCGGTCGGGCCGGAAGCCTACATAGGTGACGGAGAGCTCGGGGACGAGCGTCGTCGCCGTCTCGGCCGCGTCCTCCGCCTCGCGGTGGTAGACCTGGAGCACGTCGTAGCGGCCGGATCGCCATTCTTCGATCGGCTCCGCGCTCTTTCCGCGAAGGAACGAGATCCTGATCTCGCGTACGTTCCCGCGGGGACCGCTCCAGTGCGGATTCGCGGTCAGGACCGCCTCCTCGGGGCCGAGCGCCTCGAGGCGGAACGGCCCGTTCCCGACGAGGTTCTCCGGCTTTCTCCAGTCGTCTCCGAGCTCCTCGCACTTGTGCTTGGGCAACGGGTACGTCCACGGCGCCGTAAGCATGTACGGGAAGTAGCTCCGCGGCTCGCGAAGCCGGATCTCGAGCGTGCGGTCGTCGAGCGCGGTCGCCGACTCCACGTCCTCCATGAGGAAGGCGGTGACCTTCTCCTCCTCCTGGATCCGCCGCCACGCGAACGCGAAGTCCTCCGCGGTGAGCGGCCGGCCGTCGCTCCAGCGAACCCCCTCGCGGAGGCGGAAGAGATACGAGAGGCCGTCTCTCGAGACGCGCATGTTGTCCGCCATCGCCGGAACGACGTTGAGGTCGCGGTCGGTCGTGAGGAGGCCCTGGAAGAGGTGCGCTGCGAACTGGCCGCTTTCCGTCGTGTAGACGTCGCCGGGCGCCAGCTCGTCCGGCGGCAGCGCGGCTGTGGCGAGGGTCTCGGTCGGCTCGAGCCGGGGAGACTCCTCGACGCGGCAGCAGAACGCCTCGTCGTAGGCCGCCTCCGCTTGGTCGAAGTCGAACGCGAGGTGGTGTGCGAGGGCGATCTTGAAGAGGGTGTCTCGGGCACGGCGCTCGTCGCCGAGCCGGGCGAGGAAGGTTCGAGCCCGTCGGTAGTGGTCGAGCGCCTCCTGGTCGGCGTAGATCTTCCGTGCGGCGTCGCCCGCTCTCAGCAGGTACTTGGCCGCCTTCTCGGCGTCGTCGGCTTCGCTGAAGTGGCGAGCGAGCAGGTCGTACGCCTCGTCCAGCGAGTCGCGGTGAACCTCCTCGAGCGCCTCGCCGACGAGCTTGTGCAGCCGGCGGCGCGTCGGCTCGACGAGCGTCGAGTAAGAGACCTCCTGCACGAGGCCGTGGCGAAACCGATACTCGGGCGCCGGCCGCCGCCGCGTCTCGACGACGAGGTCGAGCCGCTGGAGCTCGCTGAGAGCGGGAAGCAGCTTGTTGTGCGGCACGATCCGCTCGAGGAGTGGCAGGCCGAAGGTCCGGCCGATCACCGCGGCGAGGCTCAGCACCTCGCGAGTCGCCGGCTGGAGGCGGTCGAGGCGCGCCTGAAGGGCCCCGTGCACGACCGCCGGCACGGCGAGCTCGTCCGGAGCGACAGCGAGCTCCCACGACCCGTTCCGGCGCCGCAGCGCGCCTCGCTCGACGAGGTCTCGCAACGCCTCCTGGAGGAAGAACGGGTTGCCGCCGGCGCGCTCGACGAGGAGCTCCGCGACCGAGTCCGGGAGCTCCCCGTCGGCCGCCGTTCCGACGAGTGCGCGGCTCGCGTCCGAGGGGAGCGGGCGGAGCTCGATCTCGCGGTAGCGATGGGGGAAGAGCTGGCGCGCTCGCTCGCCGAGCTGCCACGAGCGATGCTGGCGCTCGCTTCGGTAGAGGACGAAGAGGCCGACGGCGGCCTCCTCGGTCACCTGCAACGCGTGCTCGAGGAGCTCGATCGTCGACTCGTCGGCCCAGTGCAGGTCCTCGAGGACGACGCTGAGCGGCATCTCGCCGGCCAGGCGGCAGAGAAGCTCGCCGAAGACCTCGAACGTCTGATGTTGAATGCTCTCGCGATTCAGCTCACGAATCCGCTCGGCCGCCTCCGGCTCGAGCGCGAGGCCGAGGAGGTTGGCCAGGAACGGGTAGGCCTCCTCGGCCTGGTCGCCGAAGACCTCCGCGACCTGCGCCTTGAGCTCGAGCCGAACCCGCGTCTCGGGCGTGGCGGCGCCCACGCAGAGCCAGTCGCGGAGGAGGTCGCGGATCGGGGAGTAGGGAGACGTCTGCGCGTACGAGACGGCACGTCCCTCGACGAAGCGCACGACGTCTCGGTACTCGCGCCGCACCTCCGCGACGAGGCGCGTCTTGCCGATTCCGGCCTCGCCCATCACGGAGACGATTACGCCCCGCCCTTCGCGGAGACCGTCCAACGTCCGTTCGAGCACGGTCCGCTCGAAGTCACGCCCGACGAGTGGGACTTCCGGTGCCGCCGCCTCCGCTTCACGGACGCCTCGCACCCGGTACGTCGCGACCGCTCCGTCCTTCCCCTGCAGCTCTCGCTCCCCGAGGGCGTCGAGCTCGAACCAGCTCTCGATCTGCCGGGCCGTCGCAGGGCCGATCGCCACGTCGCCGGGCGCCGCGAGCTCCTGGAGGCGTGCGGCCACGTTCACCGTGTCCCCGAGCGCGTTCCACCGCTCCCTGACATCCGCGTCACCGTCCGGCGGGGTGATCACCACGGGCCCCGTGTTGACGCCGACGCGGACGGCGAGGTCGACGCCGTAGGCCTCGCGGACCTCCTCGGCGTAGCGGGCGACGGCGCGCTGGAGCGCGAGCGCCGAGTGAACGGCGCGCTCCGAGTCGTCCTCGTGCGCCATCGGCGCGCCGAAGACCGCGAACACCTCGTCGCCGACGAGCTGGACGACGGTGCCGTCGTAGCGGTTGACCTGCGCGGTCATGATTCGGATCACCTCGTCCATGAGGAACTTCGAGCGCTCCGGCCCGAGCTTCTCGGCGATCCCGGTCGAGTTGACGACGTCCGCGATGAGGACGGAGACAATCCGTCGTTCACCCGTCAGGACGGTTGCCATAGATGAGTTATATCCGCCCTCGGCGCGCTTCCCGGTGCGCGGAAGGCGCAATGTCTGCGTGCCCGGGCGACGTCGAGGACGCCGCTCTCCCTCGGCGAGCCGGGAGGTTCTAGCCGCCGCCGTAGAGCGAGATCGGAAGCTCGAGGACGACTTCGTCGCCGACGGCGAACCCCTCCACGAGCGGCGCGAGCGCCTCGCGGGCCCCCGGGGCGGCGGCGAGGAGGCGGCGCTCGACGTCGGCGATGGTCGGGAGCCCGAGGAGCTCCTGCGTGAACGGCTTCGGGAAGCGCCCGCGGCCCAGGTACCAGCCGTAGAACTTCTTCAGGAAGCCGGTCGCCCGCTGCTCGCCCAGCTCGCGCACGGACTCGGTCATGAAGAGGACGAGCTCGGCGACCACGTCCTCGCGGGAGGGGTGGCGGCCGTTCTCGTCGACGATCTCGGCGATCGCCCACGGGTTCCCCTGCGCCGCGCGGCCGACCATGACGGCGGCGCAGCCCGTCGTCTCGAGGACGGCCGTCGCGCGAGCCTTAGAGGTGATGTCCCCCGAAGCGACGACCGGGACGTCGACGAGAGCTACGAGCTCGGCGGTGAGGCGGTGGTCCGCCTGACCGGTGTACATCTGCCGCGCCGAGCGCGGGTGGAGGGTCAGCGCGGCCGCGCCCGCCTCCACGAGGCGAGGACCGAGGGAGAGGGCCGTCCGGGATCCGTCCTCGAACCCGCGCCGCATCTTCACCGTCACGGGGATCGAGACCGTGCGCGCGATCGCGTCGACGATCCGGCACGCCCGCTCGGCGTCCTCGAGGAGCGTCGCGCCGGCGCCCACCTTCGTCACCTTCTTGACCGGGCAGCCGAAATTGACGTCGACGAGGTCGGCGCCGGCGGCCTCCACCATCCGCGCTGCCTCGGCCATCGCTCGGGGCTCGGCCCCGAAGATCTGAACCGCGAGCGGGTGCTCGTCGTCGGCGATCCGCAGGTACCCGAGCGTCCGTTCGTTCCCGCGCGAGAGCCCGGCGCAGCTCACCATCTCCGAGCACACGAGCCCGGCGCCGAACCGCCGCCCCTGGCGACGGAACGCCTGGACGCTCACGCCCGCCATCGGCGCGAGGACGACGCGCGTCGGGACGGCGACGCCTCGGATCGTCCACGCCGAGCGGAGATCTACCTGCACAGGGCGGGAAATGGTAGCCGAGGCGCGAGCGGGGCAAGCCTTGGCGTTCTCGCTACAATGCGCCGGCTCACGGCGGCCCGCGGGGACGCTGCGACCGCAGAGAGGGGTCTTTGGAGGAATGGCTGTGAAGGAAGTCCTGCTTACGCCCGAGGGCTTGCAGAAGCTGAAGGACGAGATTCAGTACCTGACCGGGGAGAAGCGCCGCGAGGTTGCGGAGCGGATCAAGCACGCCCGCGAGTTCGGCGACATCTCGGAGAACTCCGAGTACGACGACGCGAAGAACGAGCAGGCGATGCTGGAGCAGCGGATCGCGCAGCTCGAGGAGCGACTGGCGAGCGCGCGCGTGATCGAGCGCGAGGACGTTCCGACCGGCGTCGTGGACGTGGGAACGCGCGTCCGCTTGAAGGACGTCGACGCGAACCAGACAATCGAGTACGTGATCGTCGGCTCTGCCGAGGCGAACCCCGCCCAGGGGAAGCTCTCGAACGAGTCGCCGGTGGGCAAGGCGATCATCGGCCGGAAGAAGGGCGAGACGGTCGAGGTCGCCGCGCCCCGCGGCTCGTTGAAGTACAAGATCGTCGACGTCAAAGCCGCCTAGCGCGCGCCCCCTCGCGGGCTCGCCTCGCCGTAGGCCGTTCCGCGCGGGTAGGGCGGCGAGGGGGGCCGCGCACCCTCCACACTCCTGGCGAGAGCAAGTAACAGACTGTTACTTGCTCTTGCGGAGCAGAGGGACGGTGTGCGGTTGCGCTCGCCGGGGCCGAACTAGACTCGCCCCCCATGCCGCTTCCGAAGCGCTTCCCGGATCGGGACGAGATCGCCGCCGTCCGCAGGGAGGCGGAGCGGCTCGAGCCCGGCGCGGAGGCGGGAGAGCCGCGGCGACTCGCGGGTCGCGTCATGGGCCGGCGGGGACACGGAAAGCTCGTGTTCCTCGACCTCGTCGATCGGTCGGGGGAGATCCAGCTCCTCTGCGCCTTCGAGCGGTCGGGCAGCGTGCGCGTCGACCTCGGCGACGTCGTCGGCGTCACGGGGGCGCCCGCGAAGACGAAGCGAGGCGAGCCGTCGCTCGCCGTCGACGCGCTCGAGATCCTCGCGAAGATCAAGCGCCCGCTCCCGGACACGTATCACGGGCTCGTGGACGCCGAGACGCGCTACCGAAAGCGGTACCTCGACCTGCTCGTGAACGAGGAGACGCGACGCGACTTCCTCGTCAGGAGCTGGCTCGTCGCGGCGATCCGCCGTTACCTCGACGGGCACGGCTTCGTGGAGGTCGAGACCCCCGTCCTCCAGCCGCGCTACGGGGGCGCGTTCGCAGAGCCCTTCGTCACGCACTCGAACGAGCTCGACGTCGACCTCTACCTGCGGATCGCGACTGAGCTCTACCTCAAGCGCCTCGTCGTCGGCGGGCTCGAGCGCGTGTACGAGCTCGGCAAGGACTTTCGAAACGAAGGCGTCTCGTACAAGCACCAGCCCGAGTTCACGATGCTCGAGTGGTACGAGGCGTACGCGGACTACGGGGACACGATGGCGCGGATCGAGGATCTCGTCGCCACGGTCGCGCGAGAGGTCCTCGGGCGGACGACCGTCAGGTTCCGCGGACGCGACATCGACGTCGCGCCACCCTGGGCGCGCGTCGCGTTCGTCGACGCGCTCGCGCGGGAGGGCGTCTGGGCGGACGAGGCGACGGAGCTGCGCTCGCTCCTGGACGCCCGCGGCGTCGACACGAGCCGGGACCGCACGTGGGCCCAGCTCGTCGACCACGCGCTCAGTCACTTCGTCGAGCCGACCCTCGTCCGGCCGACGATCCTCTACGACTATCCGGTCGAGCTCTCGCCGTTCGCGCGGCCGACGGACGGCGATCCTCGGCTCGTCGAGCGCTTCGAGTTCTTCGCCGGGGGGCTCGAGCTCGGAAACGCGTTCACCGAGGTGAACGACCCGGACGACCAGGCGGAGCGGTTCGCCATGCAGGCACGCGAGCGGGCCGCCGGCGACGTGACGGCCGAGGAAGGGGACCCTGACTACGTCGAGGCCCTCTCCTACGGCATGCCGCCGACCGGCGGCCTCGGGCTCGGGATCGACCGTCTCGTGATGATCCTGACCGGGCGCGAGGCGATTCGCGACGTGATCCTCTTCCCGACGCTCCGCGAGCGGACGTAGCGGCCTCGCAGTCCTTGCAATTTATCGATCGCCTGCGACGATCATGTTGAGAGGGTGACCCGGTGGCGGCTGCGGCCGCCGGTCATCAATGCGGCATATCGGAGGGTGAAATGAGCTGGATCCGCTTGTGCGCGGCGAGACGCGCGGTACTCGTCTTGCTTGCGTTCGTACTGCTCGTCGGGATCGCTCCGGCGAACGCGTTCGCGGTGCACCATCTGGGCTATTTCGAGCTCGACCGCGACGCGGAGAGCGACGTAATCGCCGGGGACGACTGGGAGGACATCTTCCTGAAGACCGACACGGCGGCGGCCTCCGTCTTCGTCACCGACGAGGCGGGGCGGTCGGACGACGCCTTCACGCGAGGGTCGAAGGACGTGCAGGACGTGTCGGAGTGGCGGTGGGCGTCTCCCGGGATCCCGCCGAAGGACGACCTGTTGCACGCGTACGCGGCGACCTACGAGTCGGCCGAGGGCACGATCGTGTACTTCGGAGCCGACCGAATCGACACGAGCGGCGATGCCGAGCTCGGGTTCTGGTTCCTCCAGAAGGCCACCGCTGAGAACGCGGACGGGACGTTCGCGGGAGAGCACGTCGTCGGCGACATACTCGTCCTGAGCCACTTCGAGCAGGGCGGTCGCGTCGACGACATCCAGGTGTACAAGTGGGTAGGCGGGAACGACCCGCTCCAGCTCGTGCTCGACGAGCCGGCTGACGAGTCCCCTCCCGAGTGCCCCGAAACGGCCGCCGGCGACGACGTGTGCGCGACCGTGAACAACGCCGACGCTCCCTCGCCGTGGCCGTACGAGGCGAAGGGTCCCAAGGCGCCGTCGAACGTCTTCCCGGCGGAGGCGTTCTTCGAGGGCGGAGTCAACGTGAGCGCGATCCTGCCCGCCGGTGCTTGCTTCTCGAGCTTCGTCGCCGAGACCCGTTCTTCGTCGTCCCTCGTCGCTGAGCTCAAGGACAAGGTGATCGGGGCGCTCGACACGTGTCCGCCGCCCCCGCCGGTGCCGACGCCGCCGCCCCCGCCGGCGCCCGTGCCTCCGCCTCCGCCGGCC
>JALZGN010000281.1 GCA_030861005.1 Actinomycetota bacterium | reverse complement strand
TCCTCGCCGAGTACGAGGCGCTCGGCGTCCGCCCCGCGACGCTCGCCCGCAGCACGCAGCTGCGGCTGATCGCACTCTCGTCGTTCGGCGTCGCGGCAGGATTCCTCGGCGGCCTCCTGGCCGTTCGCCTGATCGGTTCGCTGGTCGCCGTCACGGGCACGGCCGCTCGGCCGCTTCCCCCGATCGAACCGGTCGTCGCCTGGCACGCGGACGTGGTCGTCGTCGCGATCGTGACGGTCGCTGCGCTCGTCGGCGCGGCGTTGCTCGCGAGGCCTGCGCTCCGCGAGACGGCCGCGCGGAGGTTGCGCGCCTGATGAGCGCGATCTCCGCCAGGGAGGTCTTCTTCCTCTACCGCGCTCCGCACGGTGACGTGCCCGCGCTGCGCGGCCTCTCGCTCGAGGTCGGAGAAGGGGAGGTCGTGTCCGTGCTCGGCTCGAGCGGCTCCGGCAAGACGACGCTGCTCTCGCTCTGCGCGGGCCTCGCCCGCCCGTCGAGCGGCGAGCTGACGGTTGTGGGGGAATCTCTTGAACGCGCGCCGGGGCGGCACGCGGCCGCCCTCCGCCGACGGTCGGTCGGCATCGTGCGACAGCACTACCACCGTGCTTTGCCACGCGAGCTGACCGCCGAGGACACCGTCGCGCTGCCGTTGCGCTTGCTGGGGGAGCGGTCGCGCCCCGCGCGGCGACGGGCGCGGGAGGTTCTCGCGGCCGCCGGTCTCGGCCAACGTGCCGACGCGCGTCCCGTCGAGCTCTCGGGCGGCGAACAGCAGCGCGTGGCGGTCTGCGCCGCGCTCGTGAAGCGCCCGCCGCTCCTCCTTGCCGACGAGCCCACCGGGGAGCTCGACCCGAAGAACTCGGCGGCCGTCGTGGAGCTCCTCCTCGAGCTCGCTGCGGAGTCGAACACGGCGGCGCTCGTCGTCACGCACGACCCCGAAGTGGCGCTACGCACCGACCGGACGATCCACATCCGCGACGGGCGTCTCGCGGCCGAGGGGACGACGCGGCCGGTCTTGATCGTCGACGAGCAAGGGTGGCTGCGGCTCCCGCGGCAGCTGCGCGAGGAGGCGGGGGTTCGAGAGCGCGTCCGTGCACAGGCTACGTGGGGGAGGATCGAGCTCCTCGCCGAAGGCGCGGAGCGGCGTGGCGGCGGCGTGCGACCGACGCCGAGCGCGCCGGCGGAGCGTCTCGCGCCCACGACGAAGCGCTTCGAGACGGAAGTCGCGCTCGACCGGGTTGAAAAGCGCTACGCGACGCAGGACGAGCCGGTGGTCACGGAGCTCTCCTGGACCTTCGCGCCGGAGCGGATGCACGTGGTCGCGGGCCCGTCCGGGAGCGGCAAGACGACGCTCCTGAACCTCATCGCCGCGCTCGAGTATCCCGACCGGGGCGAGGTCTGGGTCGGCGGCGACCGTGTCGACGCGCTGAACCCGAACGAGGCGGCGGCGTGGCGACAGCGGGCGCTCGGCTATGTGTCCCAGCACTCGACGCTGGTCGAGTTCCTTTCGGCCCGCGAGAACGTCGAGTTGGCGCTCTCGCTCCGTGGCTTCGACCAGGAAGAGGCGGCGCGGCGCGCGGATCGGTGGCTCTCGTCGCTCGGCCTGGAGCGGCTCGCCGACCGGCGCGCCGACCGCCTCTCGGGCGGCGAGCAACGGCGCGTCGCCTTGGCGCGCGCCCTCGCGCCCGAGCCGCGCGTTCTCGTCGCCGACGAGGCGACCGCGCACCTCGATCGCGTGACCGGACGCCTCGTGATCCGACTCCTTCAGCAGGCGGCACACGAATACGGCACGACGGTGATCGCGGCAACCCACGACCCCGATCTCATCTCGGCCGCGGACGCGAGGCTCGTCCTCGGCTCCCACGAGCGGCGAAGCAGTCCCGGTCGCCCGGCGGGCGGAGAGGCGGGCCTGCGAGCCGGCGACGATCTATCACCATGACCGCCATGGGAGCCAGGCCGTCGGTGTCCAGCGAGGCGGCCGGGCGGCCCTCGGCCGTGATGACCTCTCGTCCTCGTAAGCTTCGCTCGCAGTGGTCGCGGCCATGTCCACGATCAGGGGTCCGGCCACGGGAATGGCCGAAATCGCGCGGATCGCCCAGGAGACGATCGACGGGTGGCTGCGCGAGTACGAGGGCTACCGCGGCTTGATCGTCTTCACCGACGAAGAGGGGCAACGAGCGCGCGTGATGACCCTCTGGGAGACGCCTCACGCCGAGGCGCGCGCGCGCCGCGGTCGCGGCGCCATGCGTGATCAGATCGCCGCGGTGGCCGGCATGGCGGTCGAGGGCCTCGAGATCTACGATGTGCCGGTGTTCGACGTGGCCGTCGAGCCCGACGGCGCGTAGCGACGAACGCGCGCGAGGCCGATCCGGCGCCGCTCGCCGTCCGCTCCCTCTCCTTCCTTCCCGGTGTCGTGCCACTCAAGTGGCGTGTGATCGGTGCCGGATCCTCCAACTGGCTCGTGATCGCCGTGTCCTTGCATCCGGACGCCGTCCTCGCGGGAGTCGCGATTCCCGCGCACCGAACGGTCGAGGTCGTCGAGGAGGCCGAGCCGTACGAGCAGGACGGCGAGCGGGCCGTCCTCAGCCCGGGCAAGCGCGCGCACTGGTGCAGGCGGGCTACGCAGAACCGATCGTGGCCGACTTCGACGCGCTGCGCGACTGGATCGAAGGCTGGCAGCACGCTTAGCGCGCCACCCGCCGGATCGGTGCAGGCGCGCGGGCGTCAGATCGAGCCCGAGAACGTGTCGCAGGCGGCGGGGCGTCCTCGTTCGTAGCCGCGTGAGAACCAGCGGCGGCGCTGCTCAGACGACCCGTGCGTCCACGTCTCCGGGTTCACCTGGCCCTGCGTCCGCTCCTGGATGCGGTCGTCGCCGATCGCCGTCGCCGCGTCGAGACCCTCGTTGATGTCGGACTGCGTCAGCTCCTCGATCAGCCCCGTCTCGACCGCGTTCGCCGCCCAGACCCCGGCGTAGCAGTCCGCTTGCAGCTCGGAGCGTACTGCACGGCTCTCGGGCCCCTGCCGGTCGTTCCCGATCGAGTCGAGGACGCCGAGCTGGTTCTGGACGTGGTGGCCGTATTCGTGCGCGATGACGTACGCCTGCGCGAACGGTCCCCCGCCGGCGCCGAACTGCGACTGGAGCTCGTCGAAGAAGCCGAGGTCGATGTAGACGAGCTGGTCGCGCGGGCAGTAGAAGGGACCGACCTGTGCGTCGGCGAAGCCGCATCCCGTCTGCACCTGATCGGTGAAGAAGACGGTGTCGACATACGGGTAGCGGCGGCCGCTTCGGACGAAGACGCCGTCCCAGAACTTCTGGACGCTGTTCACGACGGCGACGATGCGGCAGTCTTGCCGCGCGTTCGCGTCCTCTCCCGTCCGGCACTCCTCGGAGACCTCGCTCGGCCTGTCCCCGCGACCGACCTGCTGGCCCTCCAACGGGGTCAGCTGTCCCAGTCCTCCGCCCCCCGAGAGGAGCGAGACGAGGAGGAAGATGAGGATTGCGCCGGCGCCGAGGCCCCCGCCGCCGAGGGCGAGCCCGCCCCGCCCCATCCGGCGCCCGCGGATATCGGTTACCTGACCCGGGTCGAGCCGTCCGCTGCGGCGAAACCGCACGATCCGCTCCTACCGACGCCCCGCGCCGCCGAAACGCCGTGGTCGGCTCGGTCGCGGTTTCGTCCAGTGTCCTCGCCGTCGCTCGCGGGCGCGCACGCCACCCGCCGACCTGAAACCGCGACACGTCGAGCCGAGGCGGTCAGGCGGATCTGTTACGGTCGGCGCCTTCCCGAAAGCAGCTAGCCATGCCGGGTGCCTCCGGCTCGGCCGCTCGCCAGGCGGGTGCCGGGCGGTGCACCGGCCGCCCCGGCCGAGAAGGGAGGTCACGTGACGCAAGCGATCGATCTCCTCGAACGTCCGCGCCGCGACCTTGCCGCCGAGGAGCTCTGGTGCCGCTCCCTCGCGCGCTCGCGCGAGCGCCGGGAGCTCGCGGCCGCGGGGCGGCGCGCCCGGCGCAGCCTCATCTCCTTGGCCATCCCGGATCTCGACGGCCCCGCCGAGTACCGACGGCTAGCCCTCGCGGCCGGGGACCGCGATCTCTCCGACGACGAGCTCTGGGATCTCTCCCTCGCCTGCGCCCACGCGAAGCGACGCGCGGCGAGGAAGGGAACGTTGCCGCAGGCGCGCGTCGCGAGCGCTTCGCTCGTCGTCGCCGCGATCGCCGCGGTGGCGCCCAGCCAAGGCGGCGCCCACTCTCGCGCCTCGTCGGCGCGCGCCGCGCAGGCCGACGTCGACCTCCTCAAGGTCGGGAGCCGCGGGTCCGCCGTAGCGGCCGTCCAGCGAGCTTTGGGTATCGCGGCCGACGGGATCTTCGGACCGAAGACGCGGGGCGCCGTGCGCGCATTCCAGGCGAAGCACGGACTCCTCGTCGACGGCATCGTTGGGCCGCAGACGCGCGCCGCGCTCTTCGGGAGGGGCGAGGACGACTTCATTCGCGCGTGGTGGGTCGCTCCCGTGCAGCGCGCGCTCGGCGTCCCCGTCGACGGGATCTACGGACCCGAGACGCGGGCGGCCGTCCGCGTGTACCAGGCGCGCCACGGCCTCGTGGTGGACGGGATCGTCGGCCCGCAGACGCTCGCATCGCTTGGGATCGCGCGCGGTCGCTCGGGCCGCTCCCACGGAGGAAAGGAGGCGCCCGCAGCCTCCACCCGAGGCGCCCGGGCTGCCGCGATCGCTCCGCGCTACCTCGGAATCCGGTACCGGTGGGGTGGGGCCTCGCCGCGCACGGGCTTCGACTGCTCCGGCTTCGTCATGTACGTGTACGCAAAGGTCGGCGTCTCGCTCCCGCACAACGCAGCCGCCCAGTACCGCTACGGTCGCGCGGTCTCGCGGAGCGCGCTTCGAGCGGGCGACGTCGTCTTCTTCGACCGTCTGGGGCACGAGGGCATCTACCTCGGTGGCGGCCGATTCATCCACGCGCCCCACAGCGGCGACGTCGTCAAGATCTCGAGCCTGCGCGAGTCCTGGTACGCCCGCTCGTTCGTGGGCGGGCGGCGGCTCTAGCCGCGTCGACCACGCCGGGCGCAAGGACGTCGAGGAGATTCGGCGCGCGGCTCGGCGAGGATCGGCACGAGATCGCAACGGTCCCTCGCGGAAGACGCGCGCGGTAGCGGTGTGAGCCGGTCGGCGCTCTACGGTTCCGAGCATGCATCTCGACGCGATCGTCGCCGGGCTCAACCCGGAGCAGCGTCACGCGGTCGAGGCCGTCCGCGGACCCGTCTGCATCCTCGCGGGCGCGGGATCCGGCAAGACGACGACCATCATGCGCCGGATCGCGAACCAGGTCGCGACGGGGTCGTTCGCCGCCGAAGAGATCCTCGCCGTCACGTTCACCGAGAAGGCGGCGGGCGAGATGCGCGCACGACTCGGCGCGCTCGGCGTCTCGGGCGTCCGTGCGCGTACGTTCCACTCGGCCGCGCTCGGACAGCTCCACGCCCACGGATCTCCGCCGACCGGTGGCGTCCTCCCCTCGAAGGCGATCCTGCTCATGCAGGTCGCGCGCTCGCTCCCGCGGCCGTTTCGCTTCCGGCCGGTCGGCGACCTTGCGACGGAAATCGAATGGGCGAAGAACCGTCGCTTGTCACCGGAGGCCTATCCCGACGCGCTCGGTGATCATCGGCCGCCGCTTCCACCCGACGCGATGACGCGCGTGTTCCGCGACTACGAGGCGCGAAAGACTCGCCTCGGGCGGCTCGACTTCGAGGATCTCCTCGAGCTCGCGATCCGGATGCTCGCGGCGGACGATCACGTGCGGGAGGCGTTTCGGTCGCGCTTTCGCGCGTTCACAGTCGACGAGTACCAGGACGCGAACCTCCTCCAGCAGACGCTCCTCGACCTTTGGCTCGACGGGCGCGACGAGCTCTGCGTCGTCGGCGACGACCATCAGGCGATCTACGGGTTCACGGGCGCGACGCCGGAGTATCTGCTCGCGATGCCCTCTCGGTTTCCGAACGCGATCGTCGTTCGGCTCGAGGAGAACTACCGCTCGACACCGCAGGTCCTCGCGCTCGCAAATCGGCTCGTCCCTCGCCTCGGCGGGACCGAGAAGAGGCTGTGCGCCGTCCGACGTCCTGGCCCGGACCCGCTCGTGCTCGCGCTCGAAGGCCCGGCGGAAACGCGCTTCATCGTCGAGCGCGTCGCCCTGCTCCACCGCGACGACGGCGTCGCCTACGACGAGATGGCGATCCTCTATCGAACGAACGCCCGCTCGCCCGCCTACGAGCAGACATTGAGCGGGGCGGGAATCCCGTTCCAGGTTCGGGAAGGAGGCTTCCTTACTCGCCGGGCCGCACGGCGGCTACGGACGACGCTCAAGGGGAAGAGGTCGACCGCCGTCGCGGAGGCCGTGCACGCGGCCGCCCGCAACGACGGCCTTCTTCCGACGGCGACGAAGCGGCTCGGCGAGCAAGAGCTCGTGCGCCAGGGTGACCTTGCGCGACTCGT
>JALZGN010000275.1 GCA_030861005.1 Actinomycetota bacterium | reverse complement strand
CCGCCCCGCTCCTCGCCACGGATCGGCTCGAGGGCGTAGATCTTGTCGGAGCGGACGAACTTCCCGAAGCCGAGGAAAACCATGCGCGGCTGTCCGTCCGCCATCGGCGGGAAGTATCGCAGCGTCCTCCGAGCGCTCTACGCTCGCGCGGTGGCGCAGCTGCGAGGGAGGGCGAGAGTCGGATGTGAACTCACCCACACCCTCCAGGAGGATCTTGGCCGTGAGAGGGATCGGGAAGCCGCGCTCTACGTCAGGGCGCCGAGCGGCTACGAGCCGGGCACGACCTCCGGCTCCTCGGCGTACTCGAGCCAGTGCGACCACCGCTCGCGCTTGCCGCGCACCGTCTCGAGGTACGCCTGCTGGATCTCCCGCGTGACCGGGCCCGGGTCGCCGATCTCCCGATCGTCGACCGACCGCACGGGCGTCACCTCGGCCGCGGTCCCGCACATGAACACCTCGTCGGCCAGGTAGAGGTCGGCGCGGATCAGGTTCGTCTCTTCCACCGTGTAGCCGAGGTCCTGCGCGATCTGAACCACCGTGTCCCGGGTGATCCCAGGCAGGATCGAGGAGGAGAGGTCGGGCGTCGAGAGCTGGCCGTTCTTGACGACGAAGATGTTCTCGCCCGAGCCGTCGGCGACGTACCCGTCGCCGGTGAGGAGGATCGCCTCGTCGTAGCCGGCCCGCGCGGCCTCGACGACGGCCAGCATCGAGTTCAGGTAGACCCCGGTCGCCTTGGCGACATGCGGAATCACGTTCGGGCCGATCCGCTGCCAGCTCGAGATCTTCGCCCGCACGCCGTGCTCGAGGGCGTCGTCGCCCAGGTACGTCCCCCACGGCCAGCTCATCACGACGACGTCGACGGGGCAGCCGCTCGGGCGCACTCCGAGCTCACCGTAGCCGTAGAAGGCGAGCGGACGCAGGTAGCACTCGGGGAGGCCGTTCGCCGCGATGACGCCGTAGCAGGCGTCCCGTATCTCCTCGGGCGAGTACGGAAGCTCCATCTGGAGGAGCCGGGCGGAGTTCGCGAGCCGCTTCAGGTGGTCGGTCAGGCGGAAGACTGCGGCCCCATGCTCCGTCTCGTAGCAGCGGATCCCCTCGAAGACTCCCGAGCCGTAGTGGAGGGCGTGGGCGCCGACGTGGATCTTCGCGTCGGCCCAGTCGACGAGCTCGCCGTTCATCCAGATCTTCTCGGTCTCCCGCATCCCGCCTCCTTACGGTTCCAGGCTCGCGTTTACCCGGACGTCGAGGTTTCCTCTGAGCGCGTTCGAGATCGGGCAGCTTCGCTCCGCCTCCTGCGCGAGCCGCTCGAACTGACGCGCGTCCATCCCGGGCACGCGGCCGGCAACCGTGAGCTCGCTCGCCGTCACACGCAAGCCCTCGTCGCCGAGCTCGGCGGAGACGAGGGCGGATACGGCGAGCCGCTCGGGCGGGTTCCCGGCCTCGTTCAGGGTATGGGAAAGGGCCATCGCGTAACAGGCGGCATGCGACTCCGCGAGGAGCTCCTCCGGGCTCGTTCGCCCGTCGGCGCCCTCGACCCGCGACGCCCACGTGACGGGAAGCTCGTCGACCGCTCCGCTTGCCCCCGTCACGGTTCCGCTTCCGTCCGCGAGGCCGCCCTCCCAGACGACGTTCGCTCTCCGCTCGATTCCGGCCATCGCGCCTCCCCGTCGCTCGTTACTCCGAATTCTCGCTGACGGCGTCGACTGCGCGCGCCCGCGTCAGCCGGACGAGGTCGGCAGGGGCGAGGGCGGCCATGTGGCGGCGTGAGCCGGCGCCGACCCAGACGAGGTCATGGGCGAGAAGCGAGCGCTCGACGAGCACGACCTCGACCTCGGGGAGCGGAAACGGCGCCACGCCGCCCGGCTCGAACCCCGTGATGCGAGCGACGTCCTCGGGGCCGGCCGTCCGCAGGCGCTCGCAGCGGGCCGCGGTCGCGATCTTGGCGCGATCGGCCCGTCGGTCTCCGGGAACCATGACGAGGAGGAAGCGACCGTTGCAGCGGAAGACGAGCGACTTCACGATCTGGGAGAGGTCGCATCCGACCGCGGCCGCCGCATCCTCGGCGGTCGGCGTGCCGGCGGAGAACTCCTGCACGCGGGCCTCGACGCGCGCGTCTCGGAGCATGGCCGCGACGCGCTCGACCGGCGGGGGCCACGCGTCCTTCACGGCTCGGGGAGGACGATGAAGCGAGCGTCCACGAAGCCGGGCTCCGAGCGAAGGCGGTCGAGGACGCCCGGCGCCGGCTCCGTGTCGAGCGAGAGCGCCATGAGCGCTCGCGCTTCTCGCCGGTTTCGCGAGACGGCCATGTTCGCGATGTTCACGCCCGCCTCGCCGAGAATCGTGCCGAGGCGGCCGATCATCCCCGGGGTGTCGTCGTTCACGGCAAAGAGCATGAGGCGGTCGAGCTCGACCTCGATCTCGTAGCCGAGGGCGCGGACGAGCTGCGGTCGCTGCTCGCGCCCGATGGTCGTTCCGGCGACGGCGTACGCCTCCCCGGCAGCGTGCGCGGTGACTCCGACAAGGCTCGTGTAGTCGGGCGACGCCGCACTCGACTCCTCTCGCACCTCGATTCCGCGCTCGCGGGCGACGAGCGGCGCGTTCACGTAGTTCACCGGCTGTTCGACGCGGCCCTTGAAGGCGCCGTTCAGGGCGGCGACCGTGAGGAGCCGCGTGTCCCGCTCGCCGAGACGGCCGAGGTAGATGAGGTCGACCCGCGTTGGATTTGCGCCGGCGAGCTCGACCGCGAGCGCGCCGAGGTTCGACGCGAGCGGGAGGAACGGGCGCACGTGCTCGAGCTCCTCGGCTGGGAGGGCGGGCATGTTGACCGCGTTCGTCACGACCCCGCCCTCGAGGGCCGCGGCCACCTGCTCGGCGACGATCATGCCCGCACGATCCTGCGCCTCGGCGGTCGAGGCGCCGAGGTGCGGCGTCACGATCACGTTCTCGAGCTCGAGGAGCGGGCCGGAGTACGGCTCCTCGGAGAAGACGTCGAGGGCGGCACCCGCGAGCGTCCCGGAGCGCAAGGCGTCGACGAGCGCGCTCTCGTCCACGAGCTCGCCGCGGGCGACGTTCACGAGAGCGACGCCGCCCCGCGTCCGGGCGAGCTCGTCCCGTCCGATCAGCCCGCGCGTCTCGGACGTCAGGGTGAGGTGAAGGGACACGAAGTCGGCCCTCGCGAGGAGCTCCTCGAGCGTCGCCAGGCGCTCGACACCGAGCGACCGGAAGCGCTCCGGCGTCACGTACGGGTCGTGGGCGACGACGTGCATCTCGAGCCCGGCGGCGCGGCGCGCGACCTGCTGTCCGATGCGACCGAAGCCGACGAGGCCCAGCGTCTTTCCCGCCAGCTCGCGTCCGGCGAAGCGCGAGCGCTCCCAGCGGCCGTCCTTCAGGGCAGCGTGCGCCTGCGGAATGTTCCGCGAGAGCGCGAGGAGGAGCGCGACCGTGTGCTCCGCCGCGGACACGACCGTGGACTGCGGCGCGTTGGCGACGACGATCCCGCGCTCCGACGCCGCCTCCACGTCGACGTTGTCGACGCCCACGCCGGCACGGCCGATCACCTTGAGTCGCTCGCCGCGCTCGATGAGCTCGCGCGTCAGCCGCGTGGCGCTTCGGACGATGATCGCGTCGTACTCGCCGATCCGCGCCTCGAGGTCGCCGTCGAGGTCGACGTCCACGTCGAAGCGCCGCTGCAGAAGCTCCACCCCGGCCTCGGCGATCCGCTCCCGGACGAGAACGCGGGGCGGTCCGGGCGGCCGCCGGGGCCGAGGCGGCGGCGCCCCGGGCGTGTTCACACGCGAAGCGCCTCGCCGCCGAACGTCTCGAGCGCAACCGCCGCCGCCACCCCCCGCTCTATCTCCGCTCCCATTTCGGCGAGGACGAGCTCGAGCGCGGTGAGCGCGGCGGTGACGTCGAAGACGTCCACGTAGCCGATGTGCCCGATCCTCACGATCTTCCCGACGAGCGGCCCCCGCCCTCCCTCGAGCGTTACCCCGTGCCGCTCGGCCAGGGCGCCGATGACGTCCTTCGCGTCGATGTCGGGCGGCATCCGGATCGCCGTCACGACCGCCGAGCGGTCGTCGTCGGGCGAGAAGAGCTCGAGCCCCATCGCCTTGACGCCGGCCCGACAGGCGCGGCCGAGGCGGACGTGCCGGTCGAACGCGACCTCGAGACCCTCCTCGAGAAGGAGCGAGAGCGCCGCGTCGAGCCCGAGCACGAGCGAGATCGCGGGTGTGAACGGGTTGACGGGCGGCTCTTCCCGTTGCGCGGCGACGGCGCGCGCCCAGTCGAGGTAGAAGCGGGGCGAGCGGGACGTGGACGCGGCGTCGAGAGCACGCCTCGAAACGGCGACGCTCGCGAGGCCCGGAGGCGTCATGAGCGCTTTCTGCGAGCCGGCGACGACGACGTCGAGCCCCCACGCGTCCGTCTCGAGCGGCACGGCTCCGAGGCTCGAGATCGCGTCCACGACGATGAGAGCACCCGACGGGCCGACGCGCGCGGCGATCTCTCGAACGTCGGCGACGACCCCCGTCGACGTTTCGCTCTGCGTCAGGAAGACCGCCTTCGCCCCATCCAGGTCCGCGAGGGCGGCGCCGACGTCGCCCGGGACCGGCGTCTCGCCCCACTCGTAGCGAAGGATTCGCGCGTCGAGACCGTACGTCTCCGCGAGGGCGACCCACCGCTCGCCGAAGTTTCCGGCGGAGACGACGAGGACGCGGTCGCCCGGCGAGCAGACGTTCGCGACGGCCGATTCCATCCCGCCCGTGCCCGACGAGGTGAAGAGGAGGACGTCCCCGGCGGTGCGGTAGACGTCCGCGAGGCGCTCGAGCACGCGGCCGAGGACGGTCCGGTACTCCCGCGTCCGGTGGTGGACGATCGGAGCCGACATCGCGGCGACCACGGACGGCGGCACCGGCGTCGGTCCCGGCGTCAGCAGGTGGCGCTTTGCGGGCACCTCGAAGTGAGAGTAGCGGGGCCGTACCATGCCGCCGTGGAAGCCCTGCTCGCGTTCGGCGCGGCGCTTCTCGCATTGCGCTTCGCCGGCGACCTCGCACGGCGCTTCTCGATCCGGCGCACGCCCGAGCTCGCGGCCTGGTCGGCCTCGCTCGTCGCGTACGCGCTCGCCTCGGGAGCGCTCGCCTGGGGGTCGGCAGCCGGGTGGAACGAGGCCGCCTTTCGCGTCTACTACGCGTGCGGGGGGCTCCTCACGGCGCCGCTCCTCGGGGTCGGCTCGCTCCTCCTCGTGGGCCGACGCTGGGCTGCTCCGCTCGGGGTCGTCTACGCGGGGCTGGCGGTCGGCGTCTCGACCTCCGAACCCCTGGTCGGTCGCGTCGGCGGCGCGAGCATTCCGGAGGCGCAGGCGCACCTCGACCTCTTTCCGGCGCGCCTCCTTGCGATCGTCGGGAACAGCGCGGGAACGCTCGCCGTCGTGGCGGTCGCCGTCGCCACCTTCCGCCGGCGACCGCTCGCGAGCGCGCTCATCGTCGCGGGGACGACGGTCGCCGCCGGAGGAAGCGCCGTCGCCGGCCTCGGGGTGGCGCGAACGGCCGCGTTCGTCGCCCTCGCGGTCGTCCTTCTCTACGCCGGCTTTCGGACGGCGAGCGGCGCCCCCGGCAAGACGGCCGAGCTGTCCTCGCGCCGGGTCCTGACTCGGCTCAGAAGCGGCGCGCGCTTGCGCGGATAGCGTCGTCCGCGACGCGCCGGCCTCTCTCACTCGCTTCCACGCCCGCATCTACCCTACGATCCGGCGATGGACGTCGACGTCGTCGCAGCCTACGACGGGCAGCTCGTCGGCCGAGTCCGGGATGTGCTGGCAGAGCGCCTCGTCGGCGTCTACGTATCGGGCTCCGGCGTCCTCGGCGACTACGTCCACGGGCGAAGCGACCTCGACCGGTTCGCGGTTTGCGATCGAGAGGCGGGCGAGGAGGCGAAGGCCGCGCTCGTCGACGCGCTTCGCCACGAGTCGCTTCCGTGCCCCGCCCGCGCGCTCGAGTTCGTCCTCTACCGCCGGGCGGCCGTCGCTCGCCCGACATCAGGCGGCGCGTTCGAGCTCAACCTCAATACGGGCGCCGCGATTCCCCTCCACGTCTCGTTCGACCCTGGCGAGGAGCCGCCGCATTGGTTCCTCCTCGACCGCGCGATCGTGCACGCGCACGGGCGAGCACTCACCGGACCGCCCGCGCACGAGCTCTTCGCCCCCCTTCCGCGAGCCTGGCTTTTGGACGCCCTCGCCGAGTCGCTTCGCTGGCACCGCGAGAACGAGGGCGTCGCGGGCGAGAACACCGTCCTGAACGCCTGCCGGGCGTGGTACTTCGTCGAAGAGGGAGACTGGGTGTCGAAGCTCGACGCGGCGAAGTGGGCGCGCGCCCGGACGGCCGATCCGAACGTCGTCGACGCGGCGCTCGCCGCCGGACACGGCGTCGTGGCGCCCTTTCGCTTTCGCGGAATCGCGAGCGCCGACGCGCTCGTCGACGAGGTCGAACGCGCGGTCGCGCGAGCACGCTACGGCGATCGCTTTGGGCCGGAAAGCGCCGTCGCGACGCCGAGCCCGATGAAGACGGTGGCCGAGACGTAGCGCTGCGCGCGGAGGTAGCCGCGCGTCTTTCGAAGCCATCCGGCCGCGGTCCCGGCAAGGAGCGCGTATGCCCCGTCGCTCACGATCGCGAGCGCGATCCAACAGGCCCCGAGGAGCACGATCTGGCCGGCGGGGAATCCTGCGCCCGCGTCGACGAACTGTGGCAGGAAGGCGAAGAAGAAGAGCGCGGTCTTCGGGTTCATGACGTTCACGACGACGCCCTGCGCGAAGAGGCGGCGAAGCGACCGGGCGCGCCGGCCGCCCCGCTCGCCGAGCTCCTCCCCCGCGAAGAGGCGGCGGATGCCGAGGAAGACGAGGTACGCCGCGCCGACGTACTTGACCATCTCGAAGGCGAGCGCGGACGAGGCGAGGAGCGAGGAGAGCCCGACGGCGGCGGCGGCCACGTGGACCGCGGCGCCCGCCTGGACGCCGAGCATCGACATGAGGCCGGCCGCCCGGCCGCGGTCGACGCTCTGGGCGACGATGTAGAGAACAGCCGGCCCCGGGACGACGAGCAGCGCGAGCGCCGCGGCGGCGAAGAGCGCAAGCGTGCCGACATCCGGGATCACGCGTCGAGGCGATTGCGGAGGAGGTCGTTCACCAAGCGCGGATCCGCCTTCCCCTGTGTTCGCTTCATTACCTGGCCGACGAAGAAGCCGACGAGGCCCTTCTTGCCGCTCCGATACGCGGCCACCTGATCCTCGTTCTCGGCGAGAAGGGCGTCGATCACCCGCCCGAGCTCGGCCGCGTCGGTGATCGTCGTCTCTGCGAGCAGCTCCCTGACGGCGGCCGCGTTTCCGAGGCTCGCCGCCTCGGCCGCCTTCCGGTAGACCTCAGGTGGAAGCGTGCGGCGTCTCCGGATCGTCTCCGCGATCAGGCCGGGATCGGGAGCGGCGACGCCGTCCGTTACGAGGTCGTTCATGAGGAAGTTCGCGGCCGTCCGCGGCTCCACCCCCTGCGCGGCGACCGCGGCGAGGAGCGGGTCGCGCCCGGCGGCGACGAGCTCGGACGCGAGCGTGAATCCGATCTCGCCCTCGAGCCGGCGGATTCGCGCGCCCGGGAGCTCCGGTAGCTCGGCGCGAAGCCGCTCGACCAGCTCCGGGCTCGGCTCGACGGGCACGAGATCGGGCTCGGGGAAGTAGCGGTAGTCGTCGGCGTACTCCTTCGTCCGCAGGGGCGAGACGAGGCCGGTCCCCGGGTCGTAATGGAGCGTCTCCTGCGAGACGTCGCCGCCGTTCTCGTAGACGGAGATCTGACGCGCGAGCTCCGCGGCGATCCCGTCGGCGACGAACTTGAACGAGTTCATGTTCTTGAGCTCCGTCTTCGTGCGGAAGCCGGTCTCGTCGGCGCGCCGGACGGACACGTTCGCGTCGCAGCGAAGCGAGCCCTTCTCCATCTCGGCGTCGGAGATCCCGAGCTCGACGACCGTCTGGCGGAGGAGCTGCAGGAACCGCCGTCCCTCCTCCGGCGAGCGGACGTCGGGATCGGTGACGATCTCGACGAGGGGTGCACCGCCGCGGTTGAAGTCGACGAGCGAGTGGTCCGCTCCCGTCAGGCGGCCCGCGGCGCCGCCGACGTGGATCGTCTTCGCCGCGTCCTCCTCGAGATGGGCGCGGACGATCCCGATCTCCCGATCGTCCCCGTCCGCCCGCGGAACGGTGAAGCGTCCGTCGCTCGCGAGCGGAACGTCGTACTGCGAGATCTGGTACCCCTTGGGCAGGTCGGGATACCAGTAGTGCTTTCGGTGGAAGAGCGCCCGCGTCGCGATCTCGCACCCGAGCGCGAGGCCGAGCTTGATCGTCCACTCGATCGCCTGACGATTCGGGACCGGAAGCGCGCCCGGATGCGCGAGGCAGACCGGGCACGTCCGCGTGTTCGACTCCTCGCCCCAAACGTTCTCGCATCGGCAGAACATCTTCGTCCGCGTCTTCAGCTGGACGTGGATCTCGAGGCCGATGACCGGCTGCCAGTCAGTCACGACCGCCCCCGAGCGAGCGGGCCAGGCGGGCGATCGCCTCGTCGAGCGACCGCGTCTCCGTCCCGAGGTCGACCCGTTGGAGCTCGCGCCAGTCTCCGCGCTCGACGGCCGCGCGGTCGAGCGGGCGAAGCGTGCCGCCGGCGCGGAGGGGAGCGACGCCAGCCCACGCTCCTCGACCCCGGCGCGCGAACACGACGACTGCGCGCCGCGCAGCCCTGTTCGCGTACGCGACCGCGGCGCCGTCGCCGATCCGCTTCGAGCGGGCGAGCTCGAAGCCTTGGCGCTCCTCGAGGAAGCGAAACCGCTCCCGGAGCATCCGCTCGATCGCCGCCGGATCCGCTTCGCCGCCGACCCGCGCCCGCAGCCGGGCGAGCACGCTCATCGGAGGCGCTCCGGCACCGCGTCGAAGGCGATCGCCCGCTCGAGCGCATGGCCGACGCCGAAAAGGAGGTTGTCGGAGAACTGCGGGCCGACGAGCTGCAGGCCGACCGGGAGCCCCTCGGAGAGGCCGCACGGGATCGAAAGTCCGGGCAGTCCGGCCATGTTGGGCGGAATCGTGAGGACGTCGGTCAGGTACATGGCGATCGGATCCTCGGCCTTCGCCCCCAGCTCGAAGGCGACGGTCGGCGCAGTCGGGCTCACGAGCACGTCGTAGCGCTCGAACTCGGCCGCGAACTCCTGCTTGATCACCGTCCGCACCCGCTGCGCCTGTCCGTAGTAGGCCTCGTAGTAGCCCGCCGAGAGTGCGTACGTCCCCAGCATGATCCGCCGCTTCGGCTCGGCGCCGAACCCCTCCCATCGCGTCCGCTCGTAGAGGGCCGTCAGGTCGCCGTCGCGGTCGGCACGGAGGCCGTACCGAACGCCGTCGTAGCGCGAGAGGTTCGAGCTCGCCTCCGCGGGGGCGATCAGGTAGTAACACGGCATCCCGTACTCGACCGAGCGCGGAAGGCGGGCCTCCCCCACCTCGGCGCCAAGCCCCTCGGCGAGGCCGATCGCCCGCTCGACCGCGTTCGCGACGCCCGGCTCGATCCCCTCGGCCTCGTTCAGCTCGCGTGGGACGCCGATGCGAACCCCGGCGAGATCCTCGCGCTCGGGGATCTCGACCGGCGCGGGGAGCTCGACGGTGGTGGAATCGCACGGATCGCGCCCGGCGATGACGCGGTAGAGAAGCGCGCAGTCGCGGACGGTCTTCGTGAGCGGCCCGACCTGATCGAGGCTCGACGCAAACGCGACGATGCCGTGGCGCGAGACGGTCCCGTACGTGGGGCGGTGCCCGACGACGCCGCAGAAGGCGCCGGGAAGCTTGGTCGATCCCCCCGTGTCGGAGCCGAGCGCCCACGGAGCCATCCCCGCCGCGACGGCGGCCGCGGAGCCGCCCGACGACCCGCCCGGGACGCGCGTCGGATCCCACGGGTTCCGCGACGGCCCGAACGCCGAGTTCTCCGTCGACGAGCCCATCGCGAACTCGTCGAGATTCGTCTTGCCGAGGAGCGGCAGCCCTGCGTCCTTGCAGCGGGCGGCGACGGTCGAGTCGAAGACGGGGACGTAGCCCTCGAGGATCCGCGAGCCCGCGCTCGTCGGCACGCCCTTCGTCGTGATCACGTCCTTGAGGGCGACCGGGACGCCGCCTCCGCCCCCGTCCTCGACCACGTGCAGGTACGCGTTCAGCTCGTCGTTTCGGGCAGCGATCGCCTCGCGGTACGCGCCGGCGAGCTCGTCGGCTGAGATTTCGCCACGCTCGAGGAGGTCGGCGACGTCCTCGGCGGTCAGGCGAAGAGTGTCGATCACCGGCCCGGTGCGGGCACGCGGAACGCTCCGTCCGCGGGATCGGGGGCGTTCGCAAGCGCGGCCTCGCGCGGGAGCGAGGCGCGCGGTTCGTCTTCCGCCCACACGTTCACGACCGCGAGCGGGTGCGAGGTCGGCTCGATGTCGGAGAGGTCGAGCTCGCCGACCTTCCCGACGGCGTCGAGGATCGCCGCGAGCTCGGCCTGCACGCGCTCGACCTCGTCCTCCGGAATGGCGAGCCGGGCGAGGCGCGCGACGTGGAGGACGTCGTCTCGAGTGATCGCCATCGTCTCCAGTCTAGGTGCGTTCGTTACATGCGACGGGCCCCTGTCCGGGGCCCGTCAAGGTGTCTCGATCCGTTCCGGGCCCTACAGCATCTTCACGTTGGTCGCCTGGAGGCCTTTCGGCCCCTGCTCGACCTCGAACTCGACGCGCTGGCCCTCGGTTAGGGAACGGTAGCCCTCCATCTCGATCTTCGAGTGGTGGACGAAGACATCATCGCCTCCCTCGCGCGAGATGAACCCGTAGCCCTTCTCGTTCGAGAACCACTTGACGGTGCCCTCAGCCAAAACTTCCTCCTTCACGAACCAGCGACGGCCCGTGAGCCGTCGCCTTGGTGCAACACGCGGCGACTGTAGCAGGTCAGGCGAGCGGAAACGAGAGCGCGCGCTCCTGGTAGTGGGCCGCGCGGATTGTGTTGCGAAGGAGCATCGCGATCGTCATTGGCCCGACGCCGCCCGGGACCGGCGTCAGGAGCCCGGCGACCTCCCGCACGTCCTCGGCGACGTCACCCACGACCTTCCCGTCCACGCGGTTGATCCCGACGTCGACGACGGTCGCCCCCGGCTTCACCATCTCGGCGGTCACGGTCTCCGCCCGCCCGACCGCGGCGATGACGACGTCCGCCCCGCGAGCGAGCCGCGTCAAGTCGCGCGTCCGGCTGTGCGCGAGCGTCACCGTCGCATGTTCGGCGAGGAGGAGAAGCGCGACCGGCTTTCCGACGATGTTCGAGCGGCCGATGACGAGCGCCTCGGCGCCGGCAAGCCGGACTTCGTACTCGTGAAGGAGCTCCAGTACCCCGGACGGCGTCGCAGGCGGAAGCGTGGGCCGCCCTTGGAGGAGGAACCCCGCGTTCGTCGGATGGAACCCGTCGACGTCCTTGATCGGATCGATCGCCCGGATGACCCGGTCGTCGTCGATCTGCTCGGGGAGGGGAAGCTGGACGAGGATTCCCGTGACCGCTTCGTCCGCGTTCAGCTCGGCCACGAGCGCGACGAGCTCTTCCTCGGGCGTGTCCGCCGCGAGCTCGTGGTGGAACGACTCGATCCCCGCCTCGGCGCACGCCTCGCGCTTTCGGCGCACGTAGATCTCCGACGCGGGGTCGTCGCCGACGAGGACCGTGGCGAGCCCGGCCGGCCGCGCGAGAGCCGCGACCTCTCGCGCGACGCCGGCGCGCACCTTCTCCGCCAGCCTCCGTCCGTCCATCAGCGTCGCGGTCACGGCGGCGCAGGCTACCGGCGGACGCCACCCGAAAGGGGCTGGAACGGCACCGGCGAACGCTCGATACCGCGCGTATGTCGCGTTGCGAGGGCTACTACAGGCTCGAGAACCGCCGGTGCGACCGTGGCGCCGAGCACGAAGCGTGGAGCGCCGACGGTCACGTCTACCTCGTCTGCGGCTACCACGGCCGTCAGCTTTCGGGCACGAGCGTCGCCCGTTGGTACGGGGATTCGGGAATCCGGACGTCCGCTCCGAGCTCCCTTCGCTCCACGCCGCCGCCGCAGGCACTTGGCCTCAAGTAAGAGCTAAGCTCGAAACGCGATGGGCGACGAGCAAGGTTGCACCGTCCGCTATCGCGAAAAGGTCGCCGAGGGGAAGGTGCTCCTCGAGACGGACGAGCTCGTCTTTCGCGGCGATTTTCGCCTCAAGATCCCGTTCCGTGACATCCGATCGGTTGAGGCGCGCGACGGCAGGCTGACCGTCGGCTGGCGGGACGAGCGGGCGTCCTTCCAGCTCGGGCCGCGCGCCGAGCGCTGGGCGGAGCGGATCCGAAAGCCGAGGACGCTGCTCGAGAAGCTCGGCGTGAAGCCGGGGCAGCGGATCTCGCTGGTAGACCTGCGCGATCACGAGGTTCGCGAGCTCCTCGAGAGAGGTGGGATCGAGTTCACCGCGGGGATACAACCCGAGTCCGACGTCATCCTCTTCGGCGTCGAGAGCACCGGCGCGCTCGAGCGACTGACGGAGCTCCAGACGTCGATGAAGCGCCACGGTGCGATCTGGGTGGTTGCGCCGAAAGGCGGGCGCGAGCCGGGTGAGGCTGCCGTCCTCGAAGCCGGAAAGCGCGCGGGCCTCGTCGACGTCAAGGTCGCCCGCTTCAGCGAGACGCACACCGCACACAAATTCGTCGTACCGCGCGACCGACGCTAGACGTACGAAACCCGGGCCGTTCTCGCCGCGAGATACCCGCCGGAACGAGGCCGCCACCGATGAATTTGCGCCGCCACTTCGGTCGGTTGGACGAAGAGACGCTCACGCGCAAGGAGAGACGAATGACCGCAGACGGATTCACCACGTGCCTCTGGTTCGACGGGCAGGCCGAAGAAGCCGCGAGCTACTACACCTCGATCTTCAAGAACTCGAAGCAGGGCAGGGTCGGCCGCTACACGGAAGCCGGGCCGGGGCCCGCCGGCACCGTTTTGGCGGTCGAGTTCGAGCTGAACGGTCAGAAGTTCGTCGCCGTGAACGGCGGCCCCCAGTTCACCTTCACCGAAGCGATCTCGTTCCAGATCCATTGCGAGGACCAGGACGAGGTCGACTACTACTGGAGCAAGCTGTCCGAGGGTGATCAGGAAGTCGCCTGCGGCTGGCTGAAAGACCGGTTCGGCGTGTCCTGGCAGGTCATCCCCACTGTGCTCGTCGAGATGATGAGCGACCCGGACCCGGAGAAGGCGAAGCGGGCGACCGAGGCGATGCTCTCGATGACGAAGTTCGACATCGCCGCGCTCGAGAGGGCGTACGCGGGCGAATAGGTGCACCGCGGGCAACGGCCGCGGCCTCTTCGCGAGGCGGCGATACGATGAACGGCCAGCGGCGCGGTGGCCGAGTGGTTAGGCAGAGGCCTGCAAAGCCTCGTACACCGGTTCGACTCCGGTCCGCGCCTCTTCCCGGCATCGTCCGACCGGCTTCCTCAGCTCTCGGCGCCGACAAGTGCGTAGTCGAGCACGCGCGACCCCCGTCGCTGGTTGACTCCGTCTCAACCAAGTCATTAGCTTCCCGCGCGGGCGCCGTTTGGGCGTGAACTGCGGCTCGGGAGGTAAGCATGCGGAGGAAGTGGCGCGCGGTTGCGGTCTGTGCAGCTGCGGTTGCCGGCCTGGGTCCTAGTTCCGCACTCGCTGGCGAGGTCACCGGGACCGGACCGCCGACAGCTGGCCCGACACACGCGAAGTCCGAATGCGTCTATTCCGGACTGAACGAACCCGAATGAGGCGTTTCCGTTTGGAGGCACCGCGCAGTCGTTCGGGCGGCTCGTCGCTCAGTTGGGCCCTCTCGGCGGCGTTCCCGGCGAGGCGTGCAACCCGACGAGCGAGCCGTAACCGGCGAGCACTGGTTGGCCCCGGCGCTCGTGTCGGGGCCAACCTGCCTCCCGGCGAATCGCGGTTCCTGCCTCCTTCGGTCTCGGCGCTCACCGGCCGCCCGTGAGGGCCGCGCCGGAAAAGCCGGCGAGGATACCCCGCGCGAGGGTGTCGAACGCGCAGGCGGGAGCCGACGACGGTCGGAGTCGCATTCTTCCGCCAGGAGAACGCTTGTGCTCACGATCCGCCGGCTCGCCCTCCGCACCGCCGCCGCCGCGCCCGTCCTGCTCGCGCTCGTGGGCGCCGCGGGATGGAAGTGGAACTGACTCCCTCGTAAGGGGCCCCTTCCGTCCCTCGTTCGGGGGACGCAGGCGCCTGTGGAAAACCTGCTTTACTTAGAGCAGGCTGTTGTCAGCAGTAATCCCCAGTTGCGGCCCGGGGCGAGGAAAGGGAGGCAATTGCGGATTCGATCGACCGCAGCGTCGGTCGTTGCTCCG
>JALZGN010000265.1 GCA_030861005.1 Actinomycetota bacterium | reverse complement strand
CCTACTACGAGGCGCGAGCGGCGGGCGGCGTCGGGCTGATTGTGATGGAACCGCTGCCCGTCCACGGGACCGGCGGCGTCACCCCGCAGAACTACCGCTTCGCAGACGATCGCTTCGTGCCGGGCCTCGCGGCGGTCGTCGACGCAGTGCGTGCGCACGGGGCGACGTTCGTCTCGCAGCTCTACCACCTCGGGCCGAACGCGGATCCGACCGCGACGCTCCGCGAGCGGTGGGGCCCGTCGGAGCGCGCGGTTCCCGACGGCCCGGGCATGCTGCACGCCGTCGACGAGGTCGACATCGCCGAGCTCCTCGACGGTCACGAGCGCGCCGCCGGGGCGGCTGTCTCGGCCGGAGTCGACGGCGTCGAGTGCATGTTCGCGTACGACACGCTCGTCGACGGGTTCATGGCCGCACGGTGGAACCACCGAACCGACGCCTACGGCGGTCCGCTTCCGAACCGGATGCGCCTCGCGCGTGAAATCCTGACCGCCCTCCGCGGGGCGATCGGGCCCGATCGCTTGCTCGGGGTCACCCTGAGCGCGGGTCTCGACGAGTACGTGGAGGCGGCCGAGCATCTCGCCTCCCATTGCGATCTCGACTACATCGCGATCGGGAACGGCAGCTACGACGCGCCGCACCTCCTCATCCCGCCGATGGGGAGCGAGCTCGGGATGGGGATCGCGTGTGCGGCGCCGGTGAGGGCGGGGACGTCGGGTCCGGCGATCGTCGCCGAGGGCCGGATAAACCACCCCGAGCTCGCGGAGCGGGCGCTCCTCGCCGGCACATGCGACCTCGTCGGGATGACGCGCGCCCTCATAGCCGACCCAGACCTCCCGGCGAAGGCCGCCCGCGGCGCCGTCTCCGTGATCCGGCCGTGCATCGCGGACAACCTCTGCATCGCTCGCCGGATCCGGAAATTTCCGATCGCGTGCCTTCAGAACCCCGAGGCGGGCTTCGAGGCGGAGACCGTGGCGGAGGGCGGCGGCCGGCGCGTCGTCGTCGTCGGGGGCGGAGTTGCCGGTCTGGAAGCGGCACGACGCGCCGCCGAGCTCGGCGAGTCCGTCACCCTCCTCGAGCGCGAGGATGAGGTCGGCGGCCAGGTTCGGCTTCTGGCTCGACTCCCGGGCCGGGAAGAGTTCCGCCTCGCCGTCGATTGGCGGCGGCGCGAGCTTGCTCGGCTCGGAGTCGACATCCGATGTGGAGCCGCTCCCTCCGCCGACGAGATCGCGGAGCGCGGACCCGACCTCGTCGTGGTGGCGACCGGCTCGACGCCTTCCCCGAGCTCCGACGGCGTGCTGTCGCCGCAAGACGTGCTCACGGCGGATTCTCTGCCACCCGGCCCGGCCGTCGTCGTCGACGAGGAGGGAAACCACAAGGGGATCGGCGTCGCCGAGCTCCTCGCCGGAAGCAGACGTGACGTCACCCTCGTCGCCGTCTCGGGTCCCGTCGGCGCCGAGCTCGTCCCCGCGTTCGCGCTTCCGCTCGCGCTCGAGCGGCTCGTGGAAGCGGGCGTTCGGATCGTCGAGGGCCACACCGCCCCCGAGGTCCGAGCCGGGTATGTGCTCCTCCGCCGCCGCCACGACCGCGCGATGGAGCGACTCGAGGCGTCCCTCGTCGTTCACGCCGGACGACAGCGAGCACAGGCTGAGCTCGTGCCGGCTCTCCGGTCGCGCGGGCTCGCCGCCGTCGCCGTCGGGGATGCCCGGGCGCCGCGCGAGGTTGCCGACGCGATCCGCGAAGGCTACGTCGCCGTGGCCGCGGCTGCTCCCGCGGCGGCTTGACACCGCGAGGAGAGGCGTAACATAACGTCGTCCTACGACGGAGTGAAAAACGGGGCTATCGGGTGAGCGACCACGCCTCCCGCCGGGTCGAATGCCTTGCTCCGAGGTTCCGGGGAGGTTCGCAATGACTGACCACCGCAGGCTCGACCCGATCCGCGAGCGTGCTGTCCCGCTTCAGCTTGATGCCATCGAGGCGTACATGCAGGGCCGTATCACGCGCCGCGATTTCGTCCGCCGAGCCAGCGTGCTCGGCCTCTCCATGAGCACGCTCGCAACCGTCCTCGCGGCCTGCGGCGGCAACGGGGGCGGAGGCGGCGGCGGGAATCAGGCCGAGACGGGCGTCGGCGGCGCAACCGGCACGACCGCGGTCAAGCAGGGAGGCACGCTTCGCATCGCGAGCATCGCACCCGCGAACCCGCTCGATCCGGTCGCGATGGTCGATCTCGCGTCGTACGCGATCGTCGCCCAGTCGTACGAGTTTCTCGCCTACTCGGGCAGCAACCTCAAGCTGACGCCCGGGCTTGCCGAGTCGTGGAAGCCCAACGAGGACGGCTCGGCGTGGACGTTCACGATCCGGCGAGGCGTCAAGTGGCAGGACGGCTCGCCGCTCACGACCGCCGACATCATCGCCTCCTTCGAGCGCAACGTCGAGTTCGGGAACTCGGGCCTGAAGGGCGTCGTCGAATCGGGCGGCGTGACCGCTCCCGACGAGCGGACGATCCTCTTCACGCTCCCGCGCCCGAACGGCAACCTGCCGTACCTCGTCTCGTCCGACAACCCGCAGACCGTGGTCACGCCGAAGAACTTCAAGAGCGGGTCGCTGGTCGACAAGTCGCCGAACGGCACCGGGCCGTGGAGGATGGAGAGCTACAACCAGGCGACCGGCGCCAGGTTCGTCCGAAACGATGCGTGGTGGGGGGGCAAGACGAAGCTCGACTCGGTCGAGTGGACGTTCTTCCAGGACCTCCAGCCGCAAGTCGTCGCCGTTCAGTCGGGGCAGGTCGACGCGATCGTCCAGTTCTCCGTGCTCGGTGGTGAGGGACTGCTGAACGAACCCAAGATCAACGTCATCAGGCTCAAGTCGGCCGCGCACAAGCAAATCTGGATGCGCGTCGACAAGGGCCAGTTCACCGACAAGCGAATTCGGCAAGCGCTTGCCCTCTCCCTCGACCGCGACGCGATGGTCCAGTCGCTCTTCAAGGGGTATTCCGACATCGGTCAGGACCACCCGTTCGCTCCTGTCTTTCCCTTTAGCGACGAGTCGGTGACGCGAGAGCGAGACGTGGAGAAAGCCAAACAGCTCCTCGCAGACGCCGGCGTGAGCGGCATCACCGCGACACTCCATGCTGTCAAGCTTCAGGAGGCTCCGGATCTCGCGGTCTTGGTCAGGAACAACGCGGCCGAGGCCGGGTTCGACCTCAAGGTGTCGGTCGAAGACGCAACCACCTTCTACGGGAAGAGCTGGTGCCCGCCCGAGCCGGCCAACCCGCCCTGCTCCGGCGCGGACGAGATCGGCATCGTCGACTACGGCCATCGCGGGGTCCCGGACATCTATTTGAACGCCTCGCTAAGCACGAAGGGCGCCTGGAACTCGGCGCAGTACTCGAGTCCGCAGTACGACCAGGCGTTCAGGAACTACCAGGCGTCTGTCGGGGTGGAGGCACAGAAGAAAGCGGCCCACGAGATCGAGATGATCCTGGTCGAAGATTCGCCGACGCTTTTCCCCTACTTCTTCAACTACCTGTCGGCGCACAGCAAGAACTTCGCCAACATCGGCGTGACCGCGATCGGGCACATGTTCCTCGGTAACGCGGGAACAGTCGCATGACGCCCCGCTGAGAGCGACGAGCGCCTGAAGCCCCGCGGCGGGGGAGAATAGAAGACGTGCTCGGCTTCATCGCTCGCCGTCTCGCTCTAGCGGTCGTCACGCTGCTCCTGTTGAGCGTCATCGTCTTCGTGATCTCCAACGTCCTCCCTCAGGACGTCGGCCGGTCGATTCTCGGGCCGTTCGCACCGCAGGAATCGGTCGATGCCCTGAACAAGCGGTTGGGCACCGACCGGCCGCGCATCGAGCAGTACCTTGACCTGCTGAAGGGGATGGTGACGTTCGACTTCGGCGAGTCGTACCAGGCGGGGCAGCCGGTCGGTCAGATGATCACGGACACCCTCCGGAACTCGACCAAGCTGGCGCTCCTCGCCCTCGCCCTGACCGTGCCGCTCGGGATCGTCGGCGGAGCGGTCGCCGCGCTACGGCGGGACAGCCTCCTCGACCGCGGCATCGTCATGTTCGGGCTCGCGGGCTCGTCCATCCCGGAGTTCGTGACCGCCACCTTCCTGATCGTCATCCTCGGCCTCCAGTTGCACCTCCTGCCGACGCTTGCCACTTGGCCCGAGGGTGCCGGAGTCCTGACCCAGATCAAGTTCCTGCTCATGCCGGCGCTCGCGCTCGTCCTCGTCTACTTCGGCTACATCGCCCGCATGGCGCGGGCGGGGATGATCGTCGCTCTCGACTCCGACTACACGAGGACGGCGGTGATGAAGGGCCTCGGCCCGGTCTACGTGATCCGGCGCCACGTGCTTCGAAACGCTCTGCTTCCGACCATCGCGGTCGTCGCCACCCAGACCGGCTACCTGTTCGGCGGCCTTCTCGCGGTCGAGCTGATCTTCAACATCAACGGGCTCGGGCGACTGCTCGTGACGTCCGCGAAGGCGAAGGATCTTCCCGTCCTTCAGGCCGGCGTGCTGGTCATAGGGATCATCTACATGTTCGCGACGCTTGTGGCCGACCTTCTCATCTCGTGGCTGAACCCACGGATTCGCCTCGCGGGTGAGCGCGGATGAGCACGGGTCTCCCGACGCCCGCCGTCGGCCCCACCGATCCGATGGCAATCCCCGGACGCGAGCTCTCCACGAGGCGACTCGCGCGGCGCCAGACTGTACGGCTCCTCGTTCGCAAACCCGAGTTCCTGATCGGGGCGGCCGTCCTCGCCGTCTGGCTCGTCTGCGCGGTCGGCGGCACGGCCCTCGCTCCGCACGACCCCTACGCGGGGAACGCCGTCGTCAGCCACGCCGGGCCGGGCGCCGACGGCGGGACCTACGTACTCGGCACCGACCGGCTCGGACGCGACGTCCTCTCACGCGTCATCGTCGGGGCGCGTGACGTCCTCGTCGTCGCTCCGATCTCGGCGGTGCTGGGCGTCGCGTTCGGGACGCTGCTCGGCCTCTTGATGGGCTTCTACCGGGGGGTGGTCGACGACGTGCTCAGCCGGCTCGTCGAAGCCTTCCTCTCGCTCCCGGTGACGCTCGTCGCACTGCTGACGCTCGTCGTGCTCGGGCCGTCGAAGAAGACGGTCATCGGGGTGGTCGGCCTTCTCTTCGCTCCAATCGTCGCCCGCACGGTGCGGGCCGCGGTCCTTGCCGAGCGCGAGCTCGACTACGTGCAAGCGGCCCGCCTCCGCGGCGAAAGCGGGCCGTTCATCATGACGCGGGAGATCCTCCCGAACATCACGGGACCGGTCATCGTCGAGCTCACTGTCCGCATCGGCTACGCGGTCTTCACGATCTCGACGCTGTCGTTTCTCGGCGTCGGGATCCAGCCGCCTTCTCCCGACTGGGGGCTCATGATCTCGGAGGAGTACTCGATGGTCATCAACGGCTACTGGTGGCCCGTCCTCTTCCCGTCGCTCGCGATCGCGAGCCTCGTGGTGGCGGCGAACCTGATCGCGGATTCACTCCAGTCGGTCCTCCAGCGATGAGCGCACTGCCTCAGAGCGCCGAGCCGACCGCGCTCGCGGTCGAGGACCTCGAGGTCGCGTACACCGTGCTCGGCGACTCGCGCGCGGTCCTCCGTGGCGTCTCGTTCTCGATCGCGCCGGGCGAGTCGTACGGGCTCGTCGGCGAATCGGGCTGCGGGAAGTCGACCACCGCGTATGCGGCTCTTCGCTACCTCCCGCTCAACGGCCGCATCACCGCCGGGCGCGTGCTGATCGACGGAACCGACGTCCGCAGTCTCTCCAGGCGCGAGCTCCAGGAGCTGCGGGCGACGCGCGTCTCGATGGTCTACCAGGACGCTGCCGCCGCGCTCAACCCGACCATCAAGATCGGTCCCCAGGTCGAGGAAGCGTTCCGGGTGCTCGGGCTCGACAACCCGCGACGGCGCGCTCTCAGGGCCCTCGAGCAGGTCCGGATCGCCGATCCGCCTCGGGTGCTCGAACGCTACCCGCACCAGCTGTCCGGCGGGATGCAGCAGCGCGTCGTGATCGCGATGGCGCTGGCGTGCGATCCGCGGCTCCTCGTCCTCGACGAGCCGACGAGCAGTCTCGACGCCACCGTCGAGGCCGAGATACTCGACCTCATCCAGGTGCTGCGGACGGAGACCGGCGCCGCCCTCCTGCTCATCGGGCACAACCTGGGCGCGATCCGGCGGATGTGCGACCGAGTCGGCGTCATGTACGCCGGCAAGATCGTCGAGGAGGGGCCCGCCGTCGAGGTCTTCGAGGACCCCCGCCACCCCTACACCGTCGGCCTCCTCCGCTGCCTGCCGCGCCGCGGGATGCGGAAGGAAGACCGCCGGCTGGAGACCATCCCCGGATTCCTTCCTCAGATCGGCGAGCCGCTTCCCGCCTGCGTCTTCGTCGACCGCTGCCCGCTGGCGACGGAGATCTGCCGTACCGATCCACCACCGCTCTACGCCGTCGGGCCGGATCGCTTATCGCGCTGTCACCACCACGACCGGATCGAGGAGATCCCACCGCCCGCCGAAGGGGTCCCGACGCCGCGCGTCTCCGAGAGGTCGGCTCCCGTGCTCTCGCTCGCGGGGGTCTCGAAGACGTTCAAGCAGTTCGGCCACTCGATTCACGCGCTCGCCGACGTCGACCTCGACCTGCGTGCCGGAGAGACGCTCGGCCTCGTCGGCGAATCAGGCTCGGGAAAGACCACGCTCGCGAAGGTCGTTCTCGGCATCCACTCGCCCGACGAGGGCGGCGTCCTCACCCTGGACGGCGAGGAGCTCGCGCCCCGCGTCGCCAGTCGCGGCGCAGAGGAGAAGCGGGCGATCCAGATCATCTTCCAAAACCCCGACTCGGCGCTCAACCGAAGCCACACCGTGCGCTACATCCTCATACGTTCCCTCACCAAGCTCGCACGGTTGACCGGTCGCGCGGCCGAGCAGAAGCTGCAGAGCCTCGGGGATCAGGTTCGGCTAACGCCCCGGCACTTCGAGATGAAGCCGCGCCAGCTCTCGGGCGGGCTAAAGCAACGCGTCGCAATCGGTCGCGCGTTCGCCGGCGATCCACGGATCGTCGTGTGCGACGAGCCCACGAGCGCGCTCGACGTCTCGGTGCAGGCCGCCATCCTGAACTTGCTCGCCGACCTGCAGCGCGACGAGGGCTCGAGCTACATCTTCATCTCGCACGACCTGAACGTCGTCCGCTACCTGTCGGACCGGATCGCCGTCCTCTACCTCGGGCGCCTGATGGAGGTCGGGCCCGCCGAGACGGTCTTCAACCCGCCCCACCACCCCTACACGGAAGCGCTCCTGTCGGCGGTTCCGACCTTCGAGGGAGAGCCGTCCGTGCGGATCCGGCTGGAAGGCGAGATCCCGAGCGCCGCGTCGCCTCCGAGCGGCTGCGTCTTCCACACCCGGTGCCCCCGGCGAACGCCCGGCCTCTGCGACGTCGAGGAGCCGCCGCTTCGCGAAGTCGAGCCCGGCCACCTCCTCCGCTGCCACATCTCGCTCGACGAGCTTCGGCGACTCCAGACGCGCGCGGCCGAGGACGGGGCGCACAACGAGCCGCCGCGGCTCACGGTCGCGTCGGAGTAGTCACGACCGACTAGGTCTTCTTCCCCGGGTTGAAGAGCCCCTTCGGGTCGAACGCCCTCTTCACCGAGCGGTGGAGGTCCACCGTCCGCGGACTCCACTGACGCTCGAGCTTTCCTCGCTTCACCCAGCCCGTCCCGTGCTCTCCCGAGATCGAGCCGCCGAATCCGACCGCGAGCGTGAAGAGCTCGTCGGCCGCCGCTTCCGCACGGCCGAGCTCGGCCCTGTCGTCGGGCGATACGAGGAAACTCGAGTGGACGTTGCCGTCACCGGCATGACCCCAACTGCAGGCCTCGACGCCGTGGCGCCTGCCTAGCTCGACCGTGCCCTCTATCACGTCGCGCAACCGCTCGAGTGGGACGACGACGTCCTCGCTCACCTTGCCCCCGCGCTGAGCGGTGACGGCAAACGAGACGCCGCCGCGCCATCGCCAGAGCTCGGCGATCATCGCCCCTTCGGGCGCCTGCACGTCCACGGCGCCTTCGGCGAGCGCGTCCATGGCGTCGGCGCGAAGCGCTTCCGCCTCCGCGGGCGAGCCGTCCGCTTCCGCGAGGACGAGGAACCGCGCCCCGCTCGGAAGCCCGTCTGGGTAGGCGGGGCCGACGGCGACGAGCGTCCCCTTGTCGAGGTACTCGAGCGCCGCGACGCGGAGCCCGCTCCCGACGACCCGCTCGATCGCGTCGCAGCCCGCGCTCGAGTCCGGATAGAACGCCACCACCGGGAGGAAGACCGCCGGCGCCGGCAGGAGGCGAAGCCAGGCCGCCGTGATCAGCCCGAGCGTCCCTTCCGACCCGATCAGGAGGCTCTTCAGGTCGTAGCCGGCCACATCCTTTCGGATTGGTCCCCCGACCGAGATCAGCTCGCCGGGTGCGACGACCGCCTCGAGTCCGGTCACCCACGTTCCCGTGACCCCGTACTTGAAGGCGTGCGGACCGCCCGCGTTCGTGGCGATGTTCCCGCCGATCTGCGATTGCTCGGCGGCGCCGGGATCGGGAGGGAAGACGAGACCGCTCTCGCGGGCGATCCGCCGGACGTCGCCCGTACGTACTCCTGCCTCGACGTTGATCCGCCAAAGAAGAGGGTCGAACGACCGAAGCCGAGCTAGGCGCTCGAGCCCGACGACGACGCCGCCCGAGATTGGCACGGCACCGCCCGCGAACCCCGTGCCGCCCCCGCGCGGGACGATCGGGAGATCGCGCTCGTAGCACCACGCGACCACGCGCGCAGTCTCCTCGGCTGTCGCGGGGAGCACGATCGCGTCAGCCTGTCCGCGGAGGAAGCGCGACTCGGTCGCGTCGACGAGATACGCGCCGACTGTCCCCGGGAGGACGGCGTCGGCGCCGACGATGCGAGCAAGGTCGCGGGCGAGTTGGGTCACGGAGCGAGGTGCTCGCGTACGCTACTCGACGCGCTCGGCTCCGCTCGCGCCGCACGGCCGAGGGGTGCGCGATCGCCGAGGCCTCCCTCGTCGCCTCGTGCGCACGTCGTCACCGTTGCCCCGGCCGCCGCGACGTCACCCTAGAGTGAGCGATGGCGATGGAGCCGTTCGAACTCAGTGGGCGCACCGCTCTCGTAACGGGCGCGGGGAGCGCCGACGGCATCGGTTTCGCCACGGCGAGAGTCCTGGTCGCGCTGCATGCGCGCGTCGCGGTCACGTCGACGACCGAGCGGATCGAGAAGCGCGCCGCGGAGCTCCGAACTGAGGGAGCGCAGGTCTCCGCGCACGTCGCCGATCTCACGAATCGAAAAGAGGCATTCGAGCTTGCCCGCGTCGTACGGGAAGCGCACGGAGCGATCGACGTCCTCGTCAATGCGGCCGGAATGGCCCAAACTGGCACGGCCCCGGTCGGCGCGCCGTTCGGCGATCTCACTCCGCAGGACTTCCAGCACGAGCTCGAGATCACGCTCAAGACGGCTTTCCACATGACGCAGGCCGTTCTGCCCGGGATGGTCGAGCGCCGCTACGGACGCGTCGTCATGGTCTCGTCGGTAACCGGACCGCTCGTCACTGCTCCGGGATCGACGGCGTATGCAACGGCGAAAGGTGCGATGGACGGGATGATGCGGACGATCGCGCTCGAATACGGCCGTCTCGGCATCACCGCGAACTCGGTTGCGCCCGGCTGGATCGTAACCGCCTCGTCAACGGCGGATGAGCTCGAGGCCGCTCGCCACACCCCCGTCGGCCGCCCCGGTACTCCTCGAGAGGTGGCGAGCCTGATCGCCTATCTCGCGTCCGAGTCGGCGAGCTACGTCACGGGCCAGGCGATCGTCGTCGACGGCGGCAACGTCATCCAGGAACCACACGGACTCGATCTCTACGGCGGAGACCGATCGGCGTAGGATCGAACTCGTGTTGCGGCCCGGTGTTCGCGCCGTGAGCGTTCTCGAGGCGCCGCCCCCGCGGTTCGCGCCGGACGAGATCGCCGCGATCGCGGCCGAGCTCTTCGGGGTCGAGGGCATGGCCGTCGACCTCGGGAGCGAACGCGACCAGACGTTCCTGATCGACGACGGGCACGGCGGCGGCGGGGTCCTCAAGATCTCGAACCTCGGCGAGGATCCGGCCGTCCTCGACTTCGAGACGGAAACGATCCTCCACGTCTGCCGTGTCGATCCGGAGCTGCCGGTCGCGCGCCCACGCCTCGCTCGCCACGGCCGGGGCGGGGGCGGTCCGGTCGCCTGTCGGCCAATCGTCGAAGGGCCGGACGGGGTGCACTTCGTGCGCCTGTTCGACCGGGTGCGTGGGCACGTCGGCGGGTCCGAGCTCGACGACGGCGCCCTCCGTGACTTTGCCGCGACGCATGCGCGGCTCAATCTCGCGCTCCGTTCGTTCTTCCATCCGGCGGCCAGCCGAGAGCTGCTCTGGGACCTCAAGCATGCTCCGAGGCTCCGTCCGCTCCTTGGCGCGATCCGAGACGCGGAGCGCCGTCGCCTCGTCGCCGAGGTCATCGATCGCTACGAAGAGCGCGTCCAGCCGCAGTGGCTCCTTCTTCGAGCGCAGGTCGTCCACGGCGATTACAGCCTCGACAACGTCCTTCTCGACGAGCGTGATCGGATCGCCGGGATCGTCGACTTCGGCGACTTGGGCCACACGGCGCAGGTGGCCGATTTCGCGATTGGACTCGCGTCGCTCCTGCGCGGACGCCGCGACGAGGACGTTTTCCGCGCTGCCCGGATCGCGATCGACGGGTACGCGGGGCGGATCCCGTTCGAGCCACTTGAGTTGGAGGTGCTCGCCGACCTCGTCGCGGCGCGTCTGGCCGCCATCGTCTCGATCAGCGCTTGGCGGGTCGAACGCTACCCCGAGAACGCGGAATACATCCAGGCGTGGGACGAAGACTCGTGGAAGCTCCTCGAGTTCTTCGCTTCGACGGGCGCGGACGAGGTCGCATACGAGCTCGGCAGGTCGCGGCCGCCGGTCGCTACCCCTGCGCTCGCCCGGCGGCGACGCCGTGTGCTCGGCTCGGCGCTCACGGATCTCACGTACGAGCACCCTGTTCACGTCGGTCGCGGCGACGGCGTCTGGCTTTTCGAGGCGAACGGCCGACGCTTGCTGGATGCGTACAACAACGTGCCCGTCGTCGGTCACTGCCATCCCCGCGTCACGGAAGCGGTCGTTCGGCAGACACGGATGCTGAACACGCACTCGCGCTACCTCTACGAGCCGCTGATCGAGCTGGCAGAGCGGCTCGCCGCCTCGATGCCCAAGGGCTCCGGGTTAAACACCGTGATGCTCGTGAACTCGGGGAGCGAGGCGAACGAGTTGGCCTGGCGGCTCGCGACGACGACGACCGGCCGGAGCGGAGCGATCGTGACCGAGCACGCCTACCACGGCGTAACGACGGCGATCTCGGAACTGTCTCCTGAGGAATGGCCGGAGGGTCATCGCGGGAGGACGACAGAACTCGTCGCCCCACCCACCCCTGCTTCGCCGGGCGAGGGCCAGGTGGCACGTGCGATCGCGCGACTCGACGAGCGCCGTGTCGGGCTAGCGGCCACGTTCGTCGACTGCGCCTTCACGAGCGACGGCATCCAAACGCCGCCGCCGCAAGACCTCATGGCAATGGTTCGTCACACACAGGCTGCCGGCGGCTTGTTCGTCGCCGACGAGGTGCAGGCCGGGCACGGCCGGAGCGGCGAGGAGCTTTGGATGTTCGCCTCGTATGGGATCGCGCCGGACGTCGTCACCCTCGGCAAGCCGATGGGGAACGGCTACCCGGTCGCGGCGGTTGTCGCGCGCAGGGAGGTCGTCGACGACTTCGCCGCCCGGACGCGCCTCTTCAGCACCTTCGGCGGAAACCCCGTCGCCTCGTGCGCCGCGCTTGCGGTCCTCGACGTAATCGAGGACGAGCGGCTCGTCGGGAACGCCGGTCGCGTGGGCTCCCGCCTCCGGCACGGGCTCGAGGGCCTGCGGGCGCATCCTTCGATTGCGGACGTCCGAGGACGCGGACTCCTGATCGGCGTCGAACTCTCCGACCCGGCCTCGGCAGAACGCGTCGCCAACCGTCTCCGCGACGACGGAATCCTCATCGGTCGAACGGGCCGCGGGGGCAACGTGCTCAAGATCCGGCCGCCGCTCGTCTTTCGAGACGAGCACGCAGATGCGGTCGTCGAAGGGCTCTCCCGCGCACTGAACGCCGACGAAACCCCGGCGCTACGCGAGGCGGGACAGAGTCGCTAGGCCGGCGCGGTCTTTGGCCGTGACGATCGAGTGGTCGCGACGCTCCGCGTTCTCGGCTTCGAGTTGTCGAACACGGTCGCGACCGCTTTTCGCTCGACGCACGCGCGCCTGGGGTCTCGACGGCGACAGGAGGGGACATGCCGAGCAAGAGAAAGGCGGACGACCGTCCTGCGAGCTCGAGCTCCGCCCAGCGAGTGGCGCTGAGCTTGGACGAGGCTCGAAGAGCGGTTAGCCGCAGATCTCGAAGCGCGTTGCGTTCGTCTAGTTCTCGGGCGCATCGCCCTCTGCTGCGGCTCGTCCCTGGCGGCCTTGGCGACGGCGAGAACGTATCGTCGCGCGACCGGAATCGCCTTCGCCTCGTGCCTGATAAGCGGGCAGATGTGGGTCACTCGCGGCGACCGATGTAATCAGAGAGCGAGCGGCCTCCAGCTTCACCTCCCCCTCGCGCGGGCCCGCAACACGAGCTTCCACCGCATGGGGCTCGGCAGCTCGCCCGGTCGGCAACCAGTCGCGTCCGGGCGGCGAGAGGATCAGCGTCCGCGCTCGCTCACCCACGAACGCCAACCGGCCCGGCTCCTCGAGTGTGCCGTCCCAGACGACGAGTCCCAGTCGGCCGGCAAGCCGTTCGGCCATCCAAGGCGGATCTCCAACGAGTCCGAGCTCAGAAAGACCGACGAGTTCATCGGCGCGAAAACTGCCGCGCGCGCTCGACTCGCCGATCCCACAGTGCGCGATCAGCTCGACGATGTTGCCCGCCGGATCGTGGAAGTAACAGGCGTACGCGCGCCAGTTGCCAAAGTCAAAGACGATCTCACCGGACTCACGGTTGGGCAGGAGCTCCGTCCGCGTCCTCGCCCACGTGAGCGCTTCGTGGAAGCGGTTGCCGGGGACGAGCAGCGCGAAGTGGTAGAAGGGCTCGCCCGAGAGGGGAGCGAACTCGATCGCCGTCTCGCCGATCGAAAACGAGAGTCGATCCGTCCCGGGAAACGAGACGTCTATGCCGAGCTTGCGCCCGTAGAAGTCCGCCAACGCCTGACGGCAGCGGGCCGGCGCGCCGAGCCTGACGTGGAGAAACCTCACTGCGCGTCTCTCTCGACGGCAAGGACCCGCCGTACCGCGCCACCAAGGTCGAGACGACGCCGCTCGACGCGTGCCAGCACTTCTACGGCTCGCGCGGCGCTACGGCGAAGCCCGGTAACGGTGCCGCCGCCTGTTCTCTCCACGCCCGGACGGCTTCTGCCCGTGGAAGCAGGCTGCTTACTCCCGAAAGCGCCGGCCTTCTGCTCTTGCCCGACGACGCTTTTCCTCTGCTTGTAGCGGCGTATGGAAGCGGCCGGGGATGTACCAGCGAAACGAGCGGCCGAGGGCGAAGCGCTGGCAGACGCACTCCGGCGGGCATCCACATCGGAGGCCGAGCGGATTGTGCAGGCGCGCTAGAACAGCGATGGGTCGAGTTTACGCCCCTCGATGCGCGACCTCCTCGCTCCTCTCTCGCCGAGGACGCTCGGGATCACTCCCTACGAACCGTGCCTCGCGGTGACCCGTGCCTCACTACGCGGCGGTCGACCGGTCGAGCTCACCGACGAGCTCGCTGACTCGCTCCCGTATGTCATCGCGGATCGCGCGAACCTCCTCGAGCGGCAGGTTTTTCGGGTCGGGAAGGTGCCAGTCGACGCGGCGGACGCCGGGCGTGATCGGGCAGACCTCTTCGCTACAGGTGGAGACGGCGACATCCAGCCACTCGAGCGCTTCCGCGTCGAGCTTCTTTGGGACGTGGTCGCTCGCGTCGATACCGACCTCTCTCAGCGCCTCGACGACCTGCGGGTGTGGTCCGCGGGCGGGCTCGCTCCCCGCGGAGCGCGCCTCATGGCGCTCGCCGGCGAGCTGGCGGAAAAGCCGCTCGGCCATGACGCTTCGGCCGCTGTTCGCGACGCAGACGAAGAGGACGTTCGTCACGCGACGGTCTCGTCGGCGTGGACTAACAGCAGCCGGCCTTCGCCCGCGCCTGAATCATTCGTAGCCGGTTCGAGGCGGAGCCATTCTTCTTCGTCGCTTTGACGATTGCGCCGTGCATGCCGTCGGCGACCTCGTGCGTGAACTCGACACTGATCTCCTCGAACCCCGCAGCATCGAGCCCGGCTTGGTATTCGCTCTTCGAGAGGGCCCCGGCAATACAGCCGACGTAGCTCCCGCGCTCTGCGCGCTCCTCGGGAGAGAGGCGGTTTTCGGCGACGACATCGCTGATCCCGATCCGCCCGCCCGGCACGAGCACGCGGGCAATTTCGGTGAGGACCGCCGGCTTGTCGGTCGAGAGGTTGACGACGCAGTTGGAGATCACGACGTCGACGCTGTTCGCGGGGAGCGGGATCTGCTCGATCACGCCTTTGAGGAAGTGGACGTTCGTCACGCCCGCCTCTCTTGCGTTCTCCTGTGCGAGCGCGAGCATCTCGTCCGTCATGTCGAGGCCGTAAGCGATCCCGTTGGGGCCGACGCGCTTGGCGGAGAGAATCACGTCGATGCCGCCGCCGGAGCCGAGGTCGAGCACCGTTTCCCCTTCCCGCAGCTCGACGACGGCGGTGGGATTGCCACAGCCGAGAGAGGCGAGCGTCGCCGCCTCGGGGAGCTCCCCCCGCTGCTCGGCGTCGTACAGCGCCTCCCCGAACGTGCCCTCCTCGACCTCGCGGTCGCCGCAGCAGGAGCCGCTCCCGCAGCCGCAACCGCTGGATCCCTGGGTGATCGCGCGGGCCGATTCCGCGTAGCGACGCCGTACCTCCTCGCGCAGCCCGTCAACGCTCGTCGCCATCAGCAGCACACTCCTTTCAAGTCGGCGACCGCCGCGAGCTTCTCGACGGCGTCGCGCTTCAACGAGAAATACGCCCACTTGCCGCGCTGCTCTCGCTCGAGTAAGCCCGCGTCGACGAGCTTCTTCAGGTGGTGGGAAACGGTCGGCTGGGCAAGACCGACCGGCTCGTTCAGGTTGCAGGCGCACACCGGTTCGGCCGTGCTCGCAAGCAGATTCACGATTCGCACCCGCGCGGGATCGGCAAGCGCCTTGAAGAGCTCCGCCGTCGCCACCGCCTCGTCGCCGCTCAAGACGGGGGCGGCGAGCGGGGCGCAGCAGGTAACCGGCTGGAGGGTCGCGCTCACGAGAGCCGGACCGTCTCCAGGCGTGCCTTTTCGCGCGCGGGCTCGGGGGTCGCATCGCCACCGGAGGCGGCATCGTCGACCGCCCGGCACGCGCCGCAGGACTCGACCACGAGCTCCTCCGTCCGACTCACCATCGCCAGCCGCTCATATCGACGTCGATAAATATATCGATCAAGATCGATCCGGCAAGCAGTGCGAGGCGTTTGCGCCGAACGCGCGGCGCGTCTTCCGGATCGCGCTGACGTCGGACCGCGGTGCGCCGCGTGGTTGCGAGGGCCGGCGCTCACGTTGTACGGTCGCGCTCGTCAACGGGCGAGGAGGGGCAACGTGGCGTCGACGACACCGGACGTGGAGCTCCGGGCGCGCCTGCGAGCGATGTGGGCGGCGGGGGATTACCCCGGGATGGTCGAGACGTTCCTGCTGCCGCTGGGGCCACGGCTCGTGGAAGCCTGTGGGATCGCCGCCGGGATGCGCGTCCTCGACGTCGCCGCTGGAACCGGCAACGCGTCGATCCCTGCTGCGCACCGCGGCGCGAGCGTCACGGCGAGCGACCTCACGCCCGAGCTACTCGACGCCGGGCGGCGCCGCGCCGAGGCGGACGGGATCGAGCTCGACTGGGTCGAAGCTGACGCCGAGAACCTGCCGTTCGACGACGAGAGGTTCGACGTCGTGATGTCGGCGATCGGCGCGATGTTCGCGCCGCACCACCAGAAGGTTGCCGACGAGCTCGTTCGCGTCTGTCGTCCCGGCGGGACGATCGGGGTGCTCAGCTGGACGCCCGAGGGCATGACCGGCGCGCTCTTTCGGACGATGGGGCCGTTCGCTCCCCCGCCTCCGTCCGGCGCACAGCCGCCGCCCCTTTGGGGTAGCGAGGAGCACCTGCGCCAGTTGATGGGGAACCGCGTCCAGTGGCGCACCCTCGAGCGCGACGTGCTGGAGGTCACCGCTTTCCGTCGTCCTCACGACTTCGCCGAGCACTTCAAGGCACGCTATGGGCCGACCATCGTCACCCAAAAGAACGCGCGCGCGAACGGACGCGAGGCGGAGCTCGAGGAGGTGCTGGATGCGTTCTTCGCCGAGTGGAACCGTGGTGCGCCTGACGACGCGCGGTTCGAGATGGAGTACCTGTTGGCCGTGGGCGAGCGCGCGTAATCGCGGCTGGAGCGGCCGCCCACGGCCCACCGACGCGCACTGACGAAGCACGCGTCGCGGGTTCCGGTTAGACAGCCTTAGACTCTCCCGCCGTGGCCGCGTCCGACACACCCCCGGCACTCGCCGCCGACCTCCGTCGCCTCGTCAAGACGGCTCAGGCCGAGAAGCGCGTCCCGAGCGTGAGCGCCGCGGTTGCGCGGTCCGGCGCGGCGATCTGGCGCGACGCCGTCGGTCTCGCCGACGTCGAGGAGGAGCGCCCTGCGACGCCCGACGACCAGTACCGCATCGGCTCGATCACGAAGACGTTCACCGCCGCGGCGATCATGATCCTCCGCGGCGAGCGTGCTGTCTCGCTCGACGCGCCGCTTACGGAGTACCTACCGGACGTTCAGCACGCGCCGACCGTCCGGCGGCTCCTCTCGCACGCCTCCGGCCTGCAGCGCGAGGTGCCGGGCGAGTACTGGGAGACGCTCGCCCTCCCGTCGCGCGAGGAGATGCTCGCCCGCCTCGGCGAGGCCGAGCAGGTGCTCGATCCCGCGTCGCACTGGCACTACTCGAACCTCGCGTTCGTCCTCCTCGGAGAGATCGTCACCGCGGTCTCCGACACGCCGTACGAGCGGTTCATCGAGGAGCGCCTCCTCGCCCCGCTCGGGCTTCGACGCACAACCTGGACGAGCGTCGAGCCGGTCGCACGACCGTACTTCACGGAGCCCTACGCGGACGGCGTCCGGCGGGAGGGCGACTGGCCGGACTCAGCCTTTCGTGCCGCCGGCGAGCTCTGGTCGACTACCGACGACCTCTGCCGCTGGGGAAGCTTCCTGTGCGACCCCGATCCGGCCGTCCTGAGCCGGGACACGGTCGACGAGATGCACCGCGTCCAGATCATGACCGACCACGAGAACTGGGCCGAGGGTTGGGGGTTGGGCGTCAGCCTCACCCGCGCAGGCGACCGCGTGCTCGGCGGCCACGCCGGAGGCATGCCCGGCTTCGTGACGCGTCTCGCGTACACGCGCAAGGAGAAGATCGTCGCGGTCGCGCTCGCGAACGGGTACGCCGACATGGAGGAGCTGGCGATCGCGCTCGCGGTCAAGGCGGCGGACGAGCTTCCCGCCGACCCGGACGAGTGGCGTCCGGGCCCGCCGCCACCCGACGAGGTCGCGCACCTCCTCGGGCGGTGGTGGTCGGAGGGGCAGGAGACGATCTTCGCGTGGCGGAGCGGAAACCTCGAGGCGCGCGTCGTCGGTGCCCGGCCGGGGAAGGAGCCGAGCGTCTTCGAGGAGCTCGAGCCCGACCTCTACCGAACCGTGTCCGGTGGTGAGCGGGGCGAGCTCCTGCGGGTCGTCCGCGACGAGGTGGGCGTGCCGGTGAAGCTCTACTGGGCGACATACCCGTTTCTGCGGACGCCCGAGGTCTTCGGCGCCTCGAGCGGAGGACGACGCCCCACGGCCGGAGCCGACTAGGCCGCTGCTGGTCGGAGCTCCTTCTCCCACGTGGCAAAGCGAGGGTGCGCGGCCATGCCCACTCTCGCGTACAGCCGCGTGGCGCCGGTGAGCGAATCGGCGTCGACGTGCAGGTCGGCTCCTCGTCGGCCGCGCGCGGAGAGCGCTCGGAAGGCCTGGAGTAGCAGCGCCTCCCCGAGACCCCGGCGCCGGTACGGCCGTCGGACGCCCAACACCGCGATGTAGCCGCGCGATGGGTCCTCACGGGACTTCTCGTGCGCGCCGACGTATCCGGCGACCTCGTATTCGTGCCAGGCGAGGAACCAGAGCTCGGGGTCGTACTCCGGCGCGTCGAGGTACTGGTGGCGGAAGTTCTCGTACGTCTCCTCGCCCTCGCCCCAGTGGTCGGCGAACGCGTCCACGTGGGCCTCGTAGAGCGGCCGCGCGTCCGCCGGGCGAAAGCGGCGAACGCTGATGCCCTGGACGTCACGCGTCGGAGTCGGCTCACCGGTGAAGTCGACGCGCCGAAGCTCGAAGCGGCGCACCTCGCGGTAGCCGCGCGAGCTGAGCAGCGAGCTCACGCGCGGCTCGTCCGCAAGCGCGCCGGCGTGGATGAGCCGGCGTGCATTCGGGTCGGCGAGCGCCAGGAAGCGCTCGGAACGCCGCTCGTTCTCGGACACGATCGCAGCCCCGAGCCCGAGCCCGTGGAACGCGGGAGCGACGATGCCGAGCGCGAAGACTCGGTCGAACGGCGGATCCGCTTCCACGCCGAGGAAGCCGCAGAGCTCCCCGTCGGACGACTCCACGACTGCGAAGTCCCGGTCGCGATCGGCTCCCGGAGCCGACCAGCGACCTCGCAACCAGTCGGCATCGATGACGGGCACGCCGAGGAAGGCCAGGGACTCCTCGTTCGCGAAGACAGCGACCTCGTCCGCGTGTTCATCCTGCGGGGGCCGCATCCGGAAACCGGGAAGCAGCTCCATCGCGCCAGTCTGCCGGATCCGAGAAGGAGGCACTGCTGGCTGGGGGCGCCGTAAGCGCCGGTCCGCCCTCGCGTCGACGAGGAAACGGGCGGGGACTATGCGGGGGTCGAGGAGTCGAGTTCTGCTGTTCGACTCCAGGGTAAGTGCGCTCGCCTAGCCAGCGCGCCTCGCCGAGGCTCCGCCGGTGCCCGCGAGACCTTCCTCGCCCGCCCCTCCGAGCTGCGCGAGCAACTCGCGCGCACGGTCGAGGACGCCGATCCCTTGCCCCTGCGTGAACCGATCGATTACGCCTTCCAGGAGGACGCGCGCTTCCGAAGCTCGCTTCTCGCCGGCCAGGACCTCGGCGAGAGCGGTCGCCGACCGCAGCTCGAGAAGGAGCGCCTGCTGGCGGCGAGCCACGTCGATCCCGTGCCGGAAGGACGCTTCCGCAGCGGCCGATCCGGCATTGCTCGCGAAATGGAGGAGCCTGCGTGAGCGGTGGAGCTCTGCCTCGGACACTCGCTCGTCCGTCTGCTCGAGCGCTCCGAACCCCTCCTCGACCATCGCTGATCCATCGCTCCCGTGCCCGATCCTGGCGAAGGCGGCAGCGAGCTGGCTCAGGAAGTGGATCCTCATCACTCCCGAGTTAGCGAGCTCAGCGCCCGCAATGCCGACCGCGATCGCCGCGATCCCCTCGTCGGCCCGCCCACGCTCCAGGAGAGCCCAGCCTCGAAGCGTCCTTCCCCACGCGAGCCACATCGGGAAGGGCGTGTTCCCTCGCGACGGTCACCAGCTCACGGGCTGTCTCGTCGGCCCGCTCGACGTCGTCCAACAGCTGGTACAGGATGCCGATCGCGGCGAGCGTGTACGCGCGGGTGAGCGGATGCGCGACCTCGCGACCTCGATCGTCCGCGGAGTGCTTCTTCCGGCATCGATGAAGCTGCTCGGCGCCTGGAACTGGTACGTGCCGAGCTGGCTCGAATGGCTCCCTCGCTTCGGTCTCACCGAATCCGAGCCACCGCGTGAGACCAAGGCGACCCCCACCTCCGCCTAGACGGACGCTCACCCCGGGCCTTCACGCCCGGGGGGTGACCGCGAAAGGAACCCTCGTCGTGACCGTTTCCGCGCGAATCGGTCTCCGTACCTGCGGGGGCTCCGGCCGGCGACCTGATTCTCGATCGCTGCGACTACGGAAGGGACGGCAGGTACGAAGCCGACCCCGACGAGATCTTGGAGGCGCGCCCCTCGGCCAAGTGATGAAGACAACGCAGCGGCCGCTGTGCCGCCGCGCCTCGCCTCCCGCGACGCCTGCTCCCGCCGGGATCGCCTCGTCGAGTCGTGCGTTCGGATTCGCAGGACTTGGATCCGCCCGGGAACACGAAACATTGATCCGTACATCGCCTGACGTACGATCGTCTGGTGGCGTACGACGAGGATTTGGCTGATCGCATCCGCGAACTGCTCGGCGCAGATCCGGATGTGACCGAGAAGAAGATGTTCGGCGGGCTTGCTTTTCTCATCGGCGGCAACATGGCGGTTGCGGCAAGCGGGCAAGGTGGGGTGTTGGTTCGCGTCGACCCGTCGCAGTCGGACACGCTCGCGGCGACGACCAACGCGCGCCCCATGGAGATGCGCGGTCGCCAGATGCAGGGCTGGCTCCGTGTCGATGCCGACGATCTCAACACGAAGTCGGCGCTCAGGGGGTGGGTGGAGCTCGGCGCGGGCTACGCTCGCTCGCTACCGGCGAAGCGGTAGGTCGGGCGCGACTCCCGCCGCGCTCGGCGCTCGCCTCGAGGCGTTCGCACGATTTTCGCGGCCTCGACGCTGAAGCGAGAGAAAACCGCGAACCTATACGGGGCGGTGAAGAGGCGGCTCCTCGTGGTCCTGCGCTGCGAGGACGGCGAGGAGGGCATCGACGCAGGTCGGGTCGAACTGCCGTCCGGCGTTCGCGCGGAGCTCTCGCTCGGCCCCCTCGCGGCTCATCGCCGGCCGATACGGGCGTCCTTCGGTCAGCGCGTGGAAGGCGTCGCAGACGGCGACGACCCGGGCGCCGAGCGGGATGTCTTCGCCGGCGAGGCCGTCTGGGTAGCCGCGGCCGTCCCAGCGCTCGTGGCTCGAGCGGACGACGGGGAGGATGTCCCGGAGCGAGGCGATCGGGGCGAGGATCGCCTCGCCCGCCTCGGTGTGCTGGCGCATGATCCGCCACTCCCGCTCCTCGAGCGGTCCCGGCTTGGTCAGGAGCGTCTCCGGAATGCGGATCTTCCCGATGTCGTGGAGCAGCGCCCCGAGCTCGATCCGTCGGAGGTCATCGCCGCTTACGCCGAGCTCGGAGGCGACTGCGACGGCGAGGTCGACCACCTCGTGCGCGTGCTTGCTCGTGACCTCGTCCTTGTGTCCGAGCGCGTTCACGAGCGACGCGAGCGTCTCGCGGTAGAGGCGCTGGACGGCCTCTGCGTTCTCGATCTGTGCGAGCAGCCCGGCCGCCTGGCGGGCGAACAGCTCGGCGAGCGTCGCCTCGCCGCTCGTGAAGCGGCGCGGCCGGTCGTCGTAGACCTCGATCAGGCCCCAGGCGCCGTCATTCGTGCCGAGTGCGACCATCAGGACGGCATGCATCGCGAGCTCTCGCAGGACGAACGCCTCGCTCGGCTCGACGCCGTCGTCGGAAAGCGAGACGCCGCGCGGCCTACCCGTGTCGAGGACCGCCCGCGTCAACGGGTAGTCCTCGAGGAGATACGCGTAGCCCGGGTACGTCGACCGCGGATCGGCATCGTCGGGCCAGCATGCGGCCACCTCGTACAGCGTGTCGCGCTCGACCCGGGAGACGACGCAGGCGCGGCCGGCGACTAGGGCGGCGAGTTCCCGACAGATCGCCTCGAGGAGCCCCTCCTTCGTCCGCTCGCGGCCGAGGGCGGCCACCGCGTGCGCGACTTCTGAAAGCTGGGCGAGAACGCCCTCCTGTACCGGATCCTCGCTCATCGAGTGGAAGCGTCTTTCACGTTACGTAGGCTAGGCACGAGCGTTCACGGCGCAATCTTCCCTGTCGCCGGTGACGGCTCTCGGTCGGAGTCGGAGGACGGGCCTCGGACGAGCGGTCGCGCTCGAACGCGGCGGCCTCGGCGCCAGCAGGAGCCGTCCCTGCCGCCTCGGAAGCCAGGCGCGCGACTAGCGGTCCGCGAGCGCGTCGAAGACGAGGCGCTGGAAGCGCTGGATCAGGTGCTCGCTCGTCAGGAGCAATCGCCCCTGGGTGATCATTCCCGAGTCGAGTCCGCGCTGGACCGACTCGACGAGGGAGTTGTCCTCGAGACCGA
>JALZGN010000241.1 GCA_030861005.1 Actinomycetota bacterium | reverse complement strand
GTCGGCGCCGTCGCCGCTTCCGCCGCCTGGGCGGCACGCGCCCGGCCCGCGCGCGAGCGCGCAATCCTCGTCGTCGTCGCCGGCAGCGCGCTCGTCTACCTCGCCTCGCTCGCGATCGTGACCGGGTTCCAGCCGGGCGCGGAGGCGCTCGACACCGGGGTCGGCCTCGACGTGCGCCAGAAGGGCCAGGCGCTCCTCAGCGTGTTCTGGAGCGTTCTCGGGCTCGCGCTCCTTTCGGCCGGCCTCCGCGACGACCGCTGCGGGGCTCGGCGCTCGGGCCTCGCCCTCCTCTCGATCGCGGTGGCCAAGGTCTTCCTCTTCGACATGGCCGCCCTGGAGTCCGGCTACCGGGTCCTCTCGTTCGTCGTCCTCGGCCTTCTGCTCCTCGCGGGCGCGTATGGCTACCAGCGCGTTCGGCAGACGGGTCGTACGGTGACCTCGCCGCGCCCTAGAGCGTCTTGAACTGCTCGAACGGCTGGCGGCAACTCGGGCAGTAGCGGATCGAGCGGCAGGGCGTCGGGCCGAAGATGTTCTCGAGCCGCGTGTCGGTGGAGCCGCAGTACGGGCACCGAAACGGGCCGTGCTCGAGCTGGACGAGCTGGACCGGCTCGGGCCCGCGGGGCGCGGGGGGCGCAAACCCCGCCGCCCGCAGCTTCTCGCGCCCGGCGGGAGTGATCCGGTCGGTCGTCCAGGGCTCGGCGGTCGTCACGACGACGTCCGGCTCCCCCCCGAGCTCGCGGACAACGTCCGCGATCCACTCGCGCATCGCTTCGAGCGCCGGGCAGCCGAGGAAGGTCGGGGTGAGCTCGATCCGGACCCGCCTGCCGTCGACGACGACGTCGCGGACGACGCCGAGGTCGACGACGGAGATGACCGGAATCTCGGGATCGGGAACGTTGCCGAGCGCCGCCAAGATCCGGTCGGCGGTCACCTCCGCGAGCGCGTTCACCAGGAGGCCCCGGGGGCGCTTCGCCGCACCATCGTCATCTCGGCCCGGAATGACCCCCAGTCGTCGACGTGCTCGCCGCGCTCGATCGCCGCGACCGGCGCACGCTCGACCGCCTCCGCGAGCAAGCCCCGCTCGTCCTCGGAGACGAGCCCGAGCGCGAGCGGCCAGAGCTCGTCGAGCGCCTGCTCGAAGCGGCGTCTCCCGGACGAGGTGCGGAGGCGTTCGGCCCACATGCGTGCGTGCATCACGTGGTAGGCCTCCTCTCGCTCGATCTTCGTCGCGAGCCCGGCGAGCGCCTCCCACTCGGACGTGCGAAGCGCGGCGATCCGAATTGCGTCGGCCGTCTCGTAGAGGTAGTGGCGCGCGATCGTCCGTGCCCAGTCGGGGACGAGGCGGAGCTCGACGAGCTGCGCCGAGCGGTACTCCTCCGGCGCGCGGTCGAACGCGAGCTCGTCGGCGGTCGTCCCGAGTTCGGCCGCGGCCAGCTCGTAGAGCGCGCGTGCGTGGCCGATCTCGCCCTGCGCGATCGACGAGAAGGCGACGTCCTCCTCGAGGAACGGCGCGATGCCGGTCCACTCGGAGTTCCGCCAGCCGAGGACGAGCTCGTCGTCGGCGAGCTCGAGGAGGAGGTCGGTGCCCGCGGGGGCGGCGGTCGTCACCGGCTCGCCGCGCGGTCGCGTGCTTCCCGGAGCTTCACCTTCAGCGAGTAGCCGTCCACCCGCCGGTAGTCGCGGTCGAAGACATCGGCGACGTACGGGTCGTCGACCTGCCGGATTACATCGCGGGGGACGATCCAGAGCGCGGTCGATTCGTTCCGGCGACCGTAGAACTCGATCGCGTAGGCCTCCGCGAACTCGGCGTTCGGCGCCTCGAGCGACCCGCCGTGCTGGAACGGCGCCCCCTCGCGCTCTTGCCGAAAGACCTCCCAGATCCGCGCCGGAGAAACGGTGGTTCCCGCTTCGGGCCCCTTCGTCTCGTTCGCGCCCATGGTCGCGCCCTACGCGGCCTCAGCGAGGACGACCTCGCGGACCCACGCGGTCTCGTCGCGCGTCATGCGTCGGAACCCGAGACGCTCGGCGGTCCGCGGCCCGTGGCCGGTGACGACCCGCTTGAGCTCGTCCCAGTCGGGCTGGCTGTAGGTCCAGCGGCCGGTCTCCTCGTCTTTCCGAAGCGCGGGATCGGGCACGGTGAGGCCGAGCTCCCAGACTTGAGGCACGTAGCCGTCCAGGAACTGCTGGCGCGCGTCCTCGTTCGCCTGG
>JALZGN010000199.1 GCA_030861005.1 Actinomycetota bacterium | reverse complement strand
CTCCTCGCTCGTGACGACAAGCGCCCCGGCGCCGTCGTTCACGCCGGGCGCGCCGCCGTTGGTACGCTCGCCGCGTGACCCGCTCCGTGATCGTCTCGGCCGTCCGCACCCCGTTCGGCAAGCTCGGCGGAGGCCTCAAGGACAAGGAGGCGCCGGAGCTCGGAGCGACCGCGATCCGCTCCGCGCTCGACCGCGGCGGCGTCCACCCCGACGAGGTCGAGTACGTGATCATGGGCGAGGTGCTTCAGGGAGGCGTCGGCCAGGCGCCGGCTCGGCAAGCCGCGATCGGGGCCGGGCTCCCGATCGAGATCGGCGCGGAAACGGTCAACAAGGTCTGCGCGTCGAGCATTCGCGCGGTCGAGATGGCCGACCAGATGATCCGGGCCGGCGATCACAGCGTCATCGTGGCCGGCGGGATGGAGTCGATGTCGAATGCGCCCTACGTCCTCAAGCAGGCGCGCTTTGGGTATCGGCTCGGCGACGGCGTGGTCGTCGACTCGCTGATCCACGACGGGCTCACGTCGACCTTCGACAAGCGACACATGATCCAGCAGGCCTCGTTCGTCGCCCGCGAACTCGGGATCTCGCGCGAGGACCAGGATGCGTGGGCATTTCGCTCGCACGAGCGTGCCGTGCACGCGATCGACAACGGCCTCTTCCACGACGAGCTCGCGCCCGTGGACGACGTAGCGGTCGACGAGGGACCGCGGCGGGACACCTCCCTCGAGAAGCTCTCGAAGCTGAAGCCGGTCTTCGACCCCGAAGGGACGACGACGGCCGGGAACGCGCCCGGCGTGAACGACGGCGCCGGGGCGCTTGTCGTCACGAGCGAGGAGTACGCGCGCAAGCGCGGTTTCGACGTCCTCGCGACGATCGTCTCCCAGGCCTACGTCGCCGACGAGTTCGCGTACCTCGCGCGCACCCCCGCCAAGGCGGGTGAGCTCGCCCTGCGGAAGGCGGGGAAGTCGATCGACGATGTCGAGCGCGTCGAGCTGAATGAGGCCTTCTCCTCGGTGACGCTGCACTCGACGAAGCTGCTCGGCGCCGATCCTGCGAAGGTGAACGTGAACGGCGGAGCAGTGGCGCTCGGCCACCCGGTCGGCGCCTCGGGAGCGCGGATCCTCGCGACGATGATCTACGAGCTCCGTCGAAACGGCGGCGGGCTCGGGCTCGCCGCCATCTGCTCGGGCGGCGGGCAGGGCGACGCGCTCCTGATCGAGGTCTAGACCCTTCTACGAGTCGCCGAGGAGGATCGTCGGCCGCTCGGTGTGCGGCGCCGCGACGACGCGGCCCGAGCGCGCGTCGAGGACGCGAAAGACGTCGCGCTCGGCGGACGCGACGTAGGCGTAGCGTCCGGCGAGGCGGACGTCGTCGACGGGCTCGTCGCGGAGAGCGACGAAGAGCTTGCGGCCCTGCGCGTCGTACCCCGTGATCCCGGTCGCGGCGCCACGGCGAGGAACGACGCGACGATCCGTACGGTCGTGGTACGCCGCGAGCCACCACCGCGTTCCACTAGCCTTCCGCGTCGTGAGATTCGGCCACGTCCTCGTCGTCGGCGCGGGGCAGATGGGCGGTGGAATCTCCCAGGTCGTGGCTGCGTCCGGGCGGCGCGTCTCGCTGCACGATCCGTTGCCCGGCGCGACCGAGCGCGCCCTCGAGACGATGGGGAAGAGCCTCGGGAAGCTCGCGGAGAAAGACCCGGCGCTCGACCCCGAGAGCGTCCTCGATCGCGTCGAGCCGGTCGGCGAGCTCGTCGACGCCGAGCTCATGGTCGAGGCGGCCGTCGAGGACGCCGCCGTGAAGAAGGAGGTTTTCCGTCGAGCCGACGAGGCGCTTCGATCCGACGCGATCCTCGCCTCGAACACGTCGTCGATCCCGATCGCCTCGCTCGCCGACGCGACGCGCCGCCCCGATCGAGTGATCGGGATGCACTTCTTCAACCCGGTCCCCGTGATGAAGCTCGTCGAGGTCGTCCGGGCGCCCGCCACCTCCGACGACACGGCGGCGGCCGTCGTCGCTCTCGCGCGCGAGCTCGGCAAGACGCCGGCCGAGGCGAACGACTTCCCCGGCTTCGTGTCCAACCGGATCCTCATGCCGTTCGTCAACGAGGCGGTCTGGGCGCTCTATCAGGGCGTCGCCGAGCCGGAGGCGATCGACACGATCGCGAGCCTCGGCTTCAACCATCCGATGGGGCCGCTCGCGCTCGCCGACCTGATCGGCCTCGACACCTGCGTCTCGATCATGGAGGTACTGCGCGAGGGATTGGACGATCCCCGCTTCGACCCGTGTCCCCTCCTCCGCGAGCACGTCGCGGCGGGGCGGTTGGGCCGCAAGTCTGGACGCGGCTTCTACATCTATTAACCGGCCTGCTGACTAAAGGAATACGGCGGCCGGGTCGATACACGATTCATCTCCGAGTGGAGGGGGAGAGTTCGGGTTGCGTCTCTTGCTCGTCGACGACGACCGGGGGCTCCGGGAGCTCGTTCGAACGACCTTCGAGGCCGTCGACGTCGAGGTGGACGAGGCGGGGGATGCCCGCATGGCGCGGCGCACGATGGCCGCCCGGCGCCCGGACGTGATCGTCCTCGACGTCGGCATGCCGGGTCAGTCGGGCCTCGAGCTCTGCGAGGAGCTGAAGGCGGACGCCGAGACGCGCGACATCCCGATCGCGCTCCTCACGGGCGCGAACGGAAACACGCGGACGGACGCCAACCGCGTCGGCGCTGATGCCTACGTCCGGAAGCCGTTCAGCCCCCTCGAGCTTCTGGCCGTCGTCGAGCGCCTGGCCGGCGGCTTGTACGGCGTCCCCTTCCGCGCGACCAAGAAGGGGTCGCGCGAGGCGCAGCTTCTCCTCTACGCGCGCGACCTGCGCCATCTGCTCGAGATCGAGCGCGGCCAGCGCGTGCTTCTGCAGAAGGCCTATCAGGAGACCGTCGCCGCACTCGCGAGCGCGCTCGAGACGAAGGACACCGGCACGCGGGCGCACTCCCAGCGCGTCCAGCGCTACGCGCTTGAGCTGAGCGAGGCGGTCGAGCCCGACCTGGCTGAAAGCGAAAGCGCGAAGTACGGGTTCCTCCTGCACGACGTGGGCAAGATCGGCATCCCGGACGAGATCCTCCGGAAGCCGAAGCCGCTCACCGACGCGGAGCAGCGGCTCATGCGAACGCACACCGTCCTCGGAGAGCAGATGCTCGGCGGCGTAGCGTTCCTCCGGGGACCGGGCCTCGACGTCGTCCGCCATCACCACGAGCGGTGGGACGGTCGCGGCTACCCGGACGGCCTCGACGGGCTGAACATCCCGCTCGGCGCGCGGATCTTCACGGTCGCCGACGCCCTCGACGCGATGACGAGCGACCGGCCGTACCGGAAGGCGCGGCCCTGGCAGGCGGCGAGCGAGGAGATCGTGCGGGAAGCGGGCAAGCAGTTCGACCCGGAGGTCGTCGAGGCGTTTCGGGCGCGGGAGCGAGACCTCCGCGAGATCGCGCTCGAGTTCGCCCCCGGGTAGAGCCGGTCGCTCGAACTATCCTCTCGCGCATGGAGTTCGAGCTCTCGCCCGAGCAGCGAGAGATCCAGGCACTTGCGCGGGAGTTCGCCGAGGCGGAGATCGCGCCGCGCGCCGCCGCGTGGGATCGCGAGCACCGGTTTCCGCGGGAGATCGTCGACAAGCTTGCGGAGCTCGGCCTTATGGGCGTCTGCGTGCCGGAGGAGCTCGGCGGCGCAGGGGCGGACTTCCTTTCGTACGTCCTCGTCCTCGAGGAGATCTCGCGCGCCGACGCCGGGGTCGGCGTCACCGTCGCCGTGCATACGAGCGCGGCGACGCTTCCGATCCTCGGCTTCGGAACGGACGCGCAGCGCGAGGAGCTCGTGCCGCCGCTCGCCCGTGGGGAGCGCCTCGGCGCCTTCGCGCTGAGCGAAGCCGAGGCCGGGTCCGACGCGCGCGCGCTTCGAACGCGCGCCGAGCCGGACGACGGCGGCTGGCGGCTCACCGGCCGCAAGCAGTGGATCACGAACGGATCCGAGCGCGGAACGATCCTCGTCTTCGCTCGATCGACGAGCGGTATCTCCGCCTTCCTCGTCGACGGCGAGGCGGAGGGCCTGGAGGCGACGGGCGAGCACTCGAAGCTCGGACTCCACTCGAGCTCGACCGTCGACCTCGTCCTCGAGCGCGTGCCGGTGCCGTCGGAGCGCCTCCTCGGCGCGGAGGGGAACGGCTTCCCGATCGCGATGGCGACGCTCGACGGCGGGCGGATCGGGATCGCGGCACAGGCGGTCGGGATCGCGCAGGCGGCCTTCGACACCGCGCAGGCCTACGCGCTCGAGCGGCGCCAGTTCGGAAGAGCGATCGCCGAGTTCGGTGCGATCCAGGCGAAGCTCGCCGACATGGCGACCGAGATCGACGCTGCCCGCCTCCTTGTCCTCCGCGCGGCGTGGCTTCGCGACCGCGGGGAGCCGCACGGCCGGGCGGGCGCCGAGGCGAAGCTCTTCGCGTCCTCGGTCGCCCGGCGGCAGACGGGCGAAGCGATCCAGATCCTCGGCGGCTACGGGTACACGAGGGAGTTCCCGGCCGAGCGGTACTACCGCGACGCGAAGGTGACCGAGATCTACGAGGGGACGAGCGAGATCCAGCGTCTCGTGATCGCGCGCGCCCTGCTCCGCGGCGACGAGCGCGTCGTCCCGGCGCCCGCATGAGCGTCGCTCCCCCGCGGTTCGCACCGAGGCGGGTCGGCCGATGAGCGCGCGACGGCGAGACGAGCCGGTTCGGCTCGACCGGATCTACACACGGGGAGGCGACCGCGGCGAGACGAGCCTCGGCGACGGGACGCGCGTATCGAAGGCGGACCCGCGCATCGAGGCGTTCGGGACAGTCGACGAGCTGAACGCCGTCCTCGGCCTCGCGCTCGCCCGCGGAGTCTCCGCCGACCTCGCGCCGTGGGTGGAACGGATCCAGAACGAGCTCTTCGACCTCGGTGCCGACCTCTCCGTCCCGCTCGCCGCCGGACGGCGCGAGCGGCTGCGCGTGAGCCAGCGACAGGTGGCCTGGCTCGAGGAGCTCTGCGACCGGACGAACGCGGATCTCGAGCCGCTTCGCAGCTTCGTTCTCCCAGGCGGCACGGAGGCGGCCGCGCTCCTCCACGTTGCGAGGACGGTCTGCCGACGGGCTGAGCGGCGAGTCGCCGCGCTCGCGGAGCAGGAGGCCGTGAACCCGGCCGCCCTCGCGTATCTGAACCGCCTCTCCGACCTGCTCTTCATCCTCGCCCGCGCGGCGAACGCCGGCCGCCCGGAAGCCCTCTGGAAGCCTGGGAGCTCGCGCTAGCCCTCCCGTCCCCGGCGGGCGGTCGCACGCGGCCGGCACCGCCGCCCGCCGCGGCCGCTTGACGCCCCGGGAACGCGAGGACGGCTGCTCGAGCTAGCGGTCGCCGGGGTTGTCTCGTTCGCCGCGGGCCTGCTCGGGGCGGCGGTCGGGCTCGTCCTCGGAAGCCTGCGCCTTCCCGCCGTCCTCGTCGCCTCGGGAAGTCCTGCCGCCGCGGCGGGGACGAACATCGCCGTGAGCGCCGTCGCCGCGCTGGTCGGCGCGGTCGGCCACGCGCGCGAGGGGCGGGTCGACTGGCGAATCGCCGCCTGGATGGCGCCGCCGTCGGTCGCCGGGGCGGTCGCCGGCGCCTACCTCGCCGGCTCGCTCCCCGAGCGGGTCCTCCTCGGCCTGATCGCCGCCGTCCTCGGCTACAACGGGCTCGACCTCCTGCTCGGCTTGCGACCCGGTCCGGAACGGCCCGTCGATCCGCGGGCCGCGGCCGCGGTCGCGGGCGCGCTGATCGGCATCCTCGGCGGCGCGGTCGGGCTCATCCTCGGGACGCTTCGGCTGCCGGCGCTCCTGAGGGGGGTCGGCCTTCCCCCGCACGCGGCCGTCGGGACGAACCTCGTCGTCGGCTTCCTCCTCGGCGTGGCCGGCTTCGTCGCGCACGTCGTCCGGCTCGAGGTCGAGTGGGACGTGCTCGTCGTGAG
>JALZGN010000194.1 GCA_030861005.1 Actinomycetota bacterium | reverse complement strand
GTCTCCGGTCTCTTCAATCTCTCGCGCGCGCTCGGCGTCATCCTCGGCCCGGTCGTCGTGGGGGCCGCGATCGACCTGGCCGAGCCACTCTTCCGTTCGACGCACGGGTACGGCGCGATGTGGGCGGTGATCGGCGTCCCCATCATCCTCTCGCTCCACTTCCTCCCGTCGTTCGAGCGAGCCGGGCGCTGCCGGACGTGCTCGCCCGAAACGACGCCGGCGGCGCTCGACGACCTCGCGCTCTCGGCCTGACCCTCGTTCGGCTATCCGCACCTGCGCCTTCGGGTCGCTCGCCGCGAAAACGCCTGCCCGCCGCATTCCGGCTCGAGCAGCGACCCGCGACGCTGAGCCAGACAGGAAACAGTCTCCCGAAAGGACGGAAATGACTCCGCTCGCACCTTCCAGAAGCTTCGCGGCCCGCATGGGCCGCTGGAGCGCCGGCCACCGGAAGACGGCGATCTTCGGGTGGCTCGCGTTCGTCGCCGTCGCCGTCGCGATCGGCGCCGTCGTCGGCACGAAGGCCCTCGACGACGAAGACGCGAACGTCCGCGACTCGGGCCGCGCCGAGGCGATCATCGACCGCGGGGCCTACCCGGAGTCGGACGAGGAATCCGTCCTCGTCCAGAGCCGTTCGGCGACCGCCACCGACGCGCGATTCCAAGCCGTCGTCCGGCAGGTCGCCGAGCGCGTCTCGCGGCTCGAGGGGGTCACCGAGGTCCGCTCGCCGCTCGACGGCGAGAACGGGAACCTCGTCTCGGCCGACCGGCGCTCGGCCATCGTCCAGTTCGACGTCGCCGGCGGCGACTCGGCCGCCGAGCCGACCGTCGAGAAGGCGCTCGCCGCGGTGGAGTCGATCGGCGAGAAGAACCCAGGCTACGCCGTCGAGGAGTTCGGCGGCGTCAGCGCCGGCATGGCGCTCGACGAGACGATCGGCAAGGACTTCGATCGAGCTGAGTACCTGGCGCTCCCGATCACGCTCGGCATCCTGATCGTCGTCTTCGGCGCGCTGGTCGCGGCCGGGATCCCGCTCCTCCTCGGGCTCTCGGCCGTCATGGCCGCGATCGGGCTGCTGTCGATCCCGAGCCACTGGCTCCCGATGGACGACGCGTCCAACTCGGTCATCCTCCTGATCGGCCTCGCCGTCGGCGTGGACTACTCGCTCTTCTACCTCAAGCGCGAGCGCGAGGAGCGGGCGGCGGGGCGCGGCAAGGAGGCCGCGCTCGAGGCCGCCGCCGCGACGTCGGGCCGGGCTGTCCTGATCTCCGGCCTGACCGTCATCGCCGCCCTCGCCGGCCTCTTCCTCGGCGGAACGAAGATCTGGACCTCGATCGCGATCGGCACGATCCTCGTCGTTGCGATCGCGGTGGCCGGATCGCTGACCGTGCTTCCCGCGATGCTCTCCTGGCTCGGTGACCGCGTCGAGAAAGGCCGGATCCCGCTCGTGCACCGGCTCCGTCGCGCGGACGGAAACTCGCGCGTCTGGGGCGCGATCCTCGACCGGGTTCTCCGCCGGCCGCGCGTCGCCGCAGCGGCGGCCGCGAGCTTCCTCGTCGTCCTCGCGCTTCCGACGCTGGGGCTCCACACCTCGCTCCCCGGCGCCGCGGCGCTCCCGGACGACCTGCCGATCATGCAGACCTACAACCGGATCCAGGCGGCATTCCCCGGCGGGCCGCTGCCCGCGGCGGTCGCGATCGAGGCGGACGACGTCACGGCGCCCGAGGTCGAGACCGCGATCGCCGACCTTCGGGAGCGGGCGCTTGCGACCGGACTCATGGACGACCCGATCCAGGTCGACCCGAGCCCGAACCGCCGCGTTGCCGTCATCTCCGTTCCGCTCGCGGGCGAGGGAGCGGGCGACGCGACGTCCGAGCGGGCGCTCGGCGTCCTTCGCAAGGACGTCCTTCCTGCCGCCTTCGCCGGTACCGGCGTCGAGTTCGCCGTGACGGGCGAGACGGCCGCGTCGGAGGACTTCAACGAGCTCATGAAGGACCGGGCGCCGCTCGTCTTCGCGTTCGTCCTCGGGCTCGCGTTCGTGCTCCTCCTCGTGTCGTTCCGCTCGATCGTGATAGCCGGGAAGGCGATCGTCCTGAACCTCCTCTCGGTCGCGGCCGCGTACGGGCTCCTCGTGGCTGTGTTCCAGTGGGGGTGGGCCGAGTCGCTCCTCGGCTTCGAGTCGACGGGCGCGATCACCGCTTGGCTCCCGGTCTTCATGTTCGTGATCCTCTTCGGCCTCTCGATGGACTACCACGTCTTCATCCTGAGCCGGATCCGCGAGGCGTACGACCGCGGTCTTCGGACCGAGGACGCCGTCGCGCACGGGATCAAGACCACGGCCGGGGTCGTGTCCGCTGCGGCGTTCCTGATGGTCGCCGTCTTCGCGATCTTCGTGACGCTCTCGACCGTCGAGATGAAGCAGGCCGGGTTCGGGCTCTCGACGGCCGTCCTGATCGACGCGACCATCGTGCGGGCGGTCCTCCTCCCGGCGGCGATGAAGCTCCTCGGCGACTGGAACTGGTACCTGCCGCGCTCGCTCCAGTGGCTCCCTCAGGTCTCCCACGAGACCGAGGCGCCGCGGGCGATCCCGGCGCCGAGCCCCGCCGGGCGGTAACGAGACGGCTCGTCGGGCCGGCGGAAGGCCCCGGGCGACCGGGGCCTTCCCCGTGCCTACGGCCGGGCGACCTCGTCGCCCTCGTCGGGCGCGACGAGCTCTTCGACGTCGTCCCCGGAGAGCGCGCCCGGATCGCTCACGCCGACCGGAGAACCCTCGGCGGTCGAGCCCGGCGGGACGCCGACGCCGTGCGCGCGATCGTCGGGCGACGACTCCGCCCCGCCCGCGTCGGCGCCGGGATCGCCCGGCTCGCTTGCTCCTCGCCGCCGAAACCAATCCAGGAGTCCCATGCGGCGGAGACTACTCCCGGCGGGTGACGGGCGGCCTGCGCCTCGGCTCGGCACGCGATTCCCCCGGGGGACCCCCCTAGTTACCCCCTCGCGGTCAGCGTACCGTCGTTCGGCGCACCGGTGGGGAACCGGTCGCCGCGAAACCGCGACGAAGCGTGACGGCACTCACCGGTGGCCGAAGTGGTGCGCCTCCGGGAGCGCGGCGCTCACCTCGAGGTCGCTTGCCGCGCAGCGGGCGAGCGGGGCGAGCGTCACGAGCTCGTCGACGACGATGTTGCGGTTACGCTCGTAGCGCTCGAAGCGACCGCGCGCGAGGAGGAGCGGCTCGCCCCGGACGACGGGGCGGAAGCGGTCGTAGACGGGCGGTGGGACGACCAGGTTCACCTGCCCGTGCTCGTCCTCGAGCAGCATGAAGACGACGCCGTTCGCCGTGGCCGGCCGCTGGCGCGCGACCACCATCCCCGCGAAAGCGACGCGGGCGCCGTGTGCGAGCGTCGCGAGCTCGCTCGACAGGACGACCTCGGGAGGAAGGTGCGGGCGAAGGAGCTCGAGGGGATGTCTCCCGACGGAGAGGCTCGTCGTTCGGTAGTCGGCGAGCATCCGCTCCCACGGGGTCTCCTCCGGAAGCTCGGGGATCGGCGTCGTCGGGTCGAGCGGCAGCGCAAGCTGGCGCTCCTCCCCGCCGTGGCCGACCGAGACCGAGCGCGGCGCGAGCCCGAGGCGCCAAAGGAGCTGCCGGCGCGGCCAGCCGAACGAGTCGCAGGCACCCGAGAGCACGAGCGCCTCGACGGCGGGCCGGTCGAGCGGCGCTCGCTGTGCGAGGTCGCGGACGCCCGCGAACGATCCGCCGCGGTCGCGCTCGCCGACGAGCGCGGCCGCCGGTTCCTCGCCGAGACCGCGGACGTACGCGAGCCCCACGCGCACCGCTTTGCCCTCGATCCGGCACCTCACGTCCGAGCGCTGGACGTCGGGCGGGCGCACCTCCACGCCGCGCCGCTGAGCATCCCGGACGAGGCTCGCGGACGGATAGAAGCCCATCGGCTGCGCGTTCAAGAGCGCGCACAGGAACTCGGCCGGGTAGTGGTGGCGCAGCCAGGCCGACTGGTACGCGAGGAGCGCGAACGCCGCCGCGTGCGACTTCGGGAAGCCGAAGCCCGAGAAGCCGGCGAGCTTGTCGTAGACCTGGTCGGCGAGCTCGGCGTCGACGCCCTTCGCGACCGCCCCGGCGACGAAGCGCCCGCGGAAGGCCTCGATCGCCTCCTCGCTCCGCTTGCGGCTCATCGCACGCCGCAGGCCCTCGGCCTCCCCCACGCTGAACCCGGCGAGCGCGATCGCGACCTCGAGCACCTGGTCCTGGAAGACGACGACCCCGTACGTCGAGCGAAGCGGCTCGCGGAGGAGCTCGTGGTCGACCGGCCAGACGTAGCCCGGGTCCTCGCGGAGCCGCTCGCGCGCGTCGATGTACGGGTGCACCGCCTTGCCCTGGATCGGGCCCGGGCGGACGAGCGCGACCTGCACCGTCAGGTCGTCGAGGTTCTCGGGCCGCGTGCGCAGGAGGCTCTGCATCTGCGCGCGGCTCTCGATCTGGAAGACGCCGACCGTGAAGCCGGCGAGCGCCGTCGCCACCTCGAGCACCTGGTCCTGGAAGACGACGACGCCGAGCGTCGATCGGAGTGGCTCTGCGAGGAGCGGATGGTCGGCGGGCGGCACGAACGCCGGATCGCGGCGCAGCCCCTCGGCCTCGCCGATCGAGAATCCGGCGAGCGCCATCGCCACCTCGAGCACCTGGTCCTGGAAGACGACCACGCCGAGCGTCGAGCGAAGCGGCTCGGCGAGCAGTGGGTGGTCGACGGGCGGGACGAAGCTCGGATCGCGCCGCAGCTCCTCGCGGTTTTATAATTACGTGTGCACGGCCTTCACG
>JALZGN010000189.1 GCA_030861005.1 Actinomycetota bacterium | reverse complement strand
AGCGCCGACCGCGCGCGCGAGCTCGGCGCAGTCGTCCGCGTCGAGCTCGCGCCCAGAGGCGGAGAGCTCGACCAGCCGTGCAGCGTCGATCACGCCACGATTCTCGCACCGTGAGCAGGATCGCGCGCCTCGAAGCCTGGCCGGTGAACATCCCGCTGGAAGCCCCGTACGCGATGGCGCCCGGCTTCGTGGCCGGAATCCACCGGACGGTCGTTCGCGTGACGACCGAGGACGGCATCGTCGGGCTCGGCGAGGCGACCGCTCCCGAGGATGCCATCGACCTGCGGGGAGAGCTCGGCCAGCGGGCCGTCGGGCGTGACACGGACGACCTCCGCGCCGAGCTCGGCGGCGTCGAGCGGCCGCGCGCCGACCATCGAGCCGACGCCAAGGTCCTCGTCCGAAACCCGCTTGCGGGCGTCGAGATCGCGCTCTGGGACGTCGCCGCGCGCGAGTCCGGCGTCCCGCTCTTCGAGCTCCTCGGCGGCGCTTGCCGAAGCGAGGTCGCCTTCACCGAGTACTTCGCCTACCGGGAGGGACGGGAGCAGGCGCCCGTCGAGGTGGCCGCCTACTGTGCGCGGATGGTCGAGGAGCACGACTCGCCCGCCTTCGAGGGGAAGGTCGCCGTGCGCTCGCTCGCCGACGACGTCCGGCTCGCGCAGGAAGTGCGCGCTGCGATCGGGCCCGATCGCCTTCTTCGCCTCGACGCCAACATGGGCTGGCGGGCAGAGACGGCGCGGACGGTGCTCGCCCTTCTCGAGCCGCTCGAGATCGGGAACGTGGAGGAGCCGGTCGCCGGCTTCCGGGCGATGGCCGAGCTTCGGCGCACGAGCGCGATCCCGTTCTCCGCCCACACACCGGACGTCGAGCTTGCCACCGAGCTCGGCGTCCCGGAAACGCTGGTCGTCGGCCTCGGCTTCGCCGGCGGCATCGCCGGCACACGCCGCCTCGTCGCCGACTGTGAGGAGCGCGGGGTTCGGTTCTGGTTCTACAGCGGAGACCTCGGGATCGCGACGGCCGCGTACCTCCACGTTGCCGCCGCAACCCCGTACCTCGACCTTCCTAGCCAGTCGCTCCTCCGCTGGACGACCGAGGACGTCGTCGCGGGCGGGCCGTTCTCACCCGAGCGCGGGTACGTTCCCGTCCCCGTTGAACCGGGCCTCGGCGTCGAGCTCGACGAGCGCGCGCTCGCCCGCGGCGCCGAACGCTTCGCCCGCGAAGGGCCGTACGACTTCTACTCGGGCCCGGCGCTGCCCCGGTACTGACGCTCGCTCCGCGGTCCGTCGGTCCTCTCGACGGGAACCGCGGTCGCGGGGTAGTGGCCGTCGAGCGAGCGGAAGACGAATCCTCGGAGGCGCAAGTAACAGTCTGTTACTTGCGAGACACGGCCGCCCCAACCGGGTCGAGCGCGGTCGTCACGGGCCTTCGTCCGGCGTCGACGGCGCGGCCCCGTAGTAGGCTCCGATGCTGTCGCGGTAGGCCGCGTCCCGGTATCGGTCCTTCTCGAACTCGGGCGCGCCCTTGATCTCCTCCTTCGTGCGCGCGACGTAGACCTTCTCCTCGTCGCGATCGACGCGCTCGACGAGGCCGGCAGGGATGAGGACCTTCTTCCCGAGGAGCAAGCCACCCGTATCGACCACCAAGTAGCTCGCGCCGACATCGAGCGTCGCCTCGTCGACCGACCCGATGTCGCCGTCGAGCGCCTCCACGTCGTATCCCGTCACGTCGACTCGCCCGACGGTGTCCGGATAGCTCCAGATGTCCGCCATCTCCGACTCGTGCTCAGCCACCTCGCCTCCTCGTCAGAGCTCGAGCAAGCGACCGAAGAACGACCGGTACCGCTGCAGAACGAGGCGGAGCTCTTCGGTCGTAACGTCCTCGCCCCGGTCCCATTGCGCTTCCAGCCGCGACCGCTCCGCGGTGAAGCTCGAGACGAGGCGGTCGACGAGCTCCGCGACGAGCACGTTCGCGTTCTCGACGGAAGCGCGCGGCTCGTCCACGAAGCGCGTCTGAATCTCGCGCCACCTCTCCTCGGCCTCCTGTCGCTCCCCTGCCTGGAAGAGCGCGACGCGCGCCTCCTCGGGCTCGCGTGTCGTCTCGCTCGCCGCTCCCTCGGCCGTCTCTTCTTCCATTCGCTCGGGGTCGTAACGAGCCGCGCCCCGCGACTCGGTCGCGCGCGGCTCATCCTCCGAGTCCATCAGCGGACCTCCTCTCGCGCTTCGTCTCTCGTCTCGAGCAGCTCCTCGAAGAGCGCTCGGTAGTGGATCACCGCCTGCCGCAGATCCTCGGTGGAAGCGTCTCCGCGCGCGTTCGCGAGGTAGATCGCATGCCCGGCGCGGTAGTTCTCGACCACGTCGGGATGATCGACGGAGATGTCGGCAGCGCGCTGCTCGAACTCGTCCATCGGATAACCCCGCTCACGCATCACCTGCTCGACGAGCCCGTCGGCATCGACGAGCGCGCCGGACGGCTCGTCCACGAACCGAGCCTGGATCTCACGCCATGATTGGACGTAGCGATCGCGCGCCGCCGCGGAGAGCGGAACGATGTCGAGACGGCGACGCTTCTCCTCGCGCCGCTCGAGCTCCGCTTCAGCGGCCCGACGGCGGCCCTCCTCGTGAACGGCGCGGTCGTACTCGGGCCCGTACCGCTCCCGGAGCCGCTCTGTACGACGCCTCCTCGTCATCGCCCAGACCGCAACCGCGATCACCGCGACCGCTGCGATGACGATCAAAACCCACACCCAGCTAGGCATCGGCCACCTCCCTCACCCGCGCCTCTCGTTCCCCACCCACGAGGAGCGGAAACGCCGCGATTTCGTGCGAGCAGTGCGTCTCCCGACACTCGCGGGAGCAGGCGGAGGCCCTCCGCGGCCGACCGGGAGGCCTCTCAGGGAGTCTCTTACGCTCGCGCGACGACGAACGTCGCCGGATCTTGCTCGAACCGGCCCCGGCAGCCCGGACAGCAGAAGGAGTACGTAACGCCCTCGTGGACCGCCGTCGCGGCGCCGGCGATCGACACCGTCTTCCCGCACACGGGGTCGACCGCTTCGCCGAGCGGCGCCGCCGGGTCGCGGCGCGTGTGCCGCCAGGCGACGAGCTCCGCCAGGACGGCGACCGCGATCTCCTCCTGAGTCGACGGCCCGAGGTCGAGGCCAGCCGGGCTTCGCACGCGGGCGAGCGCCTCCTCGTCGAGCCCGCGCGTCCGAAGCGCCGCCAGCACCGTCGCTGCCCGCCGCGCGCTTGCGACGAGACCCACGTAGCCGATCTCGGCCGCGAGCGCGATCTCGAGGGCGTCCTCGTCGCCGCACCCCATCGTCGCGACGACGATCGCATCTGCGCCCGGCGTCGGCTCGGGCGTGACACGCCAGCCGATCGTCCGGGCCAGCTCGCCGAGCGTCTTCGCGCCGGGACTGTCGCCGACGACGGCGAGTAGCGGCGACGGAAGCCGCGGCTCGACCAGCACTTCGACGCTGCCCTCGGAGGAGCAGGTCGATTCCACCACGAGGACGCCCGGCCGCGCC
>JALZGN010000178.1 GCA_030861005.1 Actinomycetota bacterium | reverse complement strand
GACGGGGCCACCTCGAGCGCCGCGCCGGCGGCCCGGGCGGGCGCCATCCGCGTGGCGTCACTGCCCGCCGATGGCGTCGCTGAGGAACGTTGGATCAATCGCGTTCTTCGCGTCAGGGATCTCCTCGATCTCGCCGATCGACTTCCAGAACTCAGCCGACTTCGTGAAGATGTCGTAGATCGGGCCCGGCTGCTCGCGCGTCCCGTAGAACTTCTGGCTCTCCTCGAGCGTCCAGAGCGGGACGGTCTCCAGCGTCGCCTTGATCTCGTCGACCGACTGACCGAGGTAGTCGGTCGCGTGGTCGAAGGCCTCGTCGGGATTCTGCTCGATGGAGTCCATCACCTTTCCGTACGCGCGGATGAACGCCGCCACCGTCTCGGGATGTTGTTCGACGAACTCGGGCGTGAACGCCACTCCGTCGGTGATGATGTCCGGGTAGTCCTTCGTGGAGACGAGCACGTCGCCGTTCGGGTTCTTCTCGGCCTTCGTGAGCCACGGCTCCCAGGTGACGGCGACGGGGACGCGGCCGGCGGCGAAGGCGGCGCCGGCGTCGCCCGAGGTGAGGTTCACCTGCTCGACGTCGTCGAGGGAGAGGCCGTTCTGGTCGAGCACGTAGGCGAGGAACCACTGGCTGGTCGAGCCCTCGCTCACGGCGACCTTCTGGCCCTTGAGCTGCGCCACCGACGTGATGTCCTTCTCGGCGACGATGCCATCGCCTCCGACGGACGCGTCGAGGCCCAAGACCTGCACCGACTCGATGCCACGCGCATAGTTGCGCGAGAAGGTGTCGGGCGTCGTCGCGATCGCGTCGAGCTCACCCGCCTTGAACGCATTGAAGCGCTGGACGGGATCCTCGATGACCGTGTACGTAACATCCAGGCCCTCGTCGTCGAAGATGCCGCCCTCGGCGCCGATCACGAGGCCGGCGTAGCCGTTCCAGGTCGAGAACGCAATCCGAATCGGCGCGAGCTCCGCGCCCCCTCCTCCGCCGCCCGTGTCCGTTTGGCCCGCCGGCTGGCCTTCCTCCTCGTCGTTCCCGCCACAGCCTGCGGCGACGAGCGCGAGCGCAGCGATCGCGACGACGAGCACCCCGAGCGTCGATCTACGCATTGTCTCTCCTTCCCTCGGGCGAGCTGAGCTCCGCAAGGAATGACGACGACGACGATTGCACGGTGTCAGCGAGGGCGCAAGCTCCAACCAGCGGTTTCGGACCGGACGCCCGTCGAGATCGCCCGTGCGAACGTGTACGGTCGATCTCCGACAGGGGATGGAAGTTCGCGCGTCGACGCATCCAGGAGAACGACCGAGACTGGTCGAAAGAACGAGCGCGGAGTTCGACGCGGCCGGGATCGAGCGGGACGCCGTCGCGCTTGCGCGCATCCCGGCCCCCACCGGCTCCGAGGGTCGGCGGTCTGCGCAGAGCGAAGCGCGCGTGCCGAACGCCCGAGCCACGGCTCGCGATTGCCCGCGGGTCACGCCCTCGATCGCGTCTACGTCGACGCCGTCGGTTCGGTCCGGGTCGCGCTCGCCGTCTCCGGTCCCGGCGGCCATTCGTGGTGGAATCGAGACTGTTCCATCGCCGCGCACGAGCTCATCCGGGCGAGTGCTGCGTTGCTTGCTCGGAGATCACGACCGAATCCAGCCGACCCCGGACGGCAAGGCCAGGGCGAAGGAGGGGAGATGATCCGAACCGGTGAGGCGTACCGGGAGTCGCTGCGCGATGGCCGCGAGGTCTGGATCGACGGCGAGAAGGTCGACGACGTCACGACCCATCCCGCGTTCAAGCCGATCGTCGACCTTCGCGCGAGGATCTACGATCTCGCGCACGAGGAAGCGACGAGCGACGTCATGTCGTACGTCGACGTGGAGTCCGGGGAGCGGTGTGCGATCGGCTCGAAGCCGCCGCTCACGAAGGAGGATTGGCGTGCGAAGCGCGAGGCGGTCGACGCCGTCCTCGACGACGTCGGCGGCGTCGTGACGCGCGTCGGCGACGAGACGGTAGGCGAGATGTGGTCCCTCTTCGATGGACAAGACGTGCTCGCCGAGATCGACCCGACGTTCTCCGAGAACATCAAGCGGCACGTTCGCCGCGCGGCTCTTCTCGACCCGTTCCACGTCTCTGGAAACACCGACCCCAAGGGCGACCGCTCCAAGCGTCCCCAGGAGCAGGATCCGGACGTCCTCCTTCACGTCGTCGGCGAGACGGACAACGGGATCGTCGTGCGCGGGGCGAAGTTCGAGACGGCGGCGGCGTATGCGAACCAGGCGTTCGTCAAGCCGACGATCGGGGACTGGGGCAGGGAGGAGCTCTCCGACTACGCGCTCGGCTTCCTCGCCGTGATGAACGCGCCGGGAGTGAAGCACATCTGCCGCTCCGCGTTCGTCGGGCGCGCTCCCGTCGAGGACTACCCGCTGGCCAATCGCTTCGACGAGATCGACACGCTGATCGTCTTCGACGACGTCGAGATCGCCTGGGAGAACGTCCTCTTCTATCGGCACACGAGAGCCGCTCAGTTCATCCGCGCGACGCTCCACCGCTACAGCATGTTCGCCTTCGTCCAACGGCACCTGCGTCTCGCCGACCTGCTCGTCGGCACCGCCTACGCGAACGCGACGCAGACCGGAGTCAAGATGCATCAGGGGGTGCGCGAGAAGCTCGCCGAGCTCGTGTGTTACCGGGAGGGAATCAACGCCCACCTCACGGCGGCGGTCGAGCTCGCGGAGGTGAGTCCCGGGGGCCTGCTCATGCCGAATCAGGCCCTCCTCTACACCGGGCGCGTGCTCGCCGTGTCGAAGCTGCCGGAGATGATGCATCTGGTGCGCGATCTCTGCGGGGCGCAAATCGCGCTCACGCCGAGCGCCGCGTCGTTCCGGCACCCCGGTTCGGGGCCGTGGCTCGCGAAGTACTTCCGGGTTGGCGAGTGGGAAGGTGAGGACCGGCGGAAGCTGTTCGCGTTCGCGCGCGACCTCGTCGACTCGAGCTACGCGGGGCATCGGCTCAGTTTCCAGCTCTTCGCGCAGTCACCGCCCTTCGCGCACTTGCTCGCCGTCTACAACAACTACGACTTCGAGCGGCCGATGGACCTCGTCCTGGCCGCCGCCGGCATCTCGAAGCCGGTCGCGAGCCCGGCGTGAGCGAGCGGATCGAAGCAGGGGGTCACGTGCGGATCCGGCCCTTCAACACGGCCGACACCTATCCGGAACAGCGGATCTCGAACGACCTCTGCCAGGCGGTCGTCGCCGGCAACACGATCTACCTGCGCGGGCAGGTGGCCCAGGACCTGGACACGGGCGAGAGCGTTGCAGCCGGCGATCCGGCAGCTCAGGCGCACAAGGTGGTCGACAACATCGAGCTTCTGCTGCGGGAAGCGGGAGCGTCGCTCGAGAATCTCGTCGCCTGCCACGTCTACTTGACCGACATCCGCTACCGCGACCCGGTGTACCGAGCGCTGGGAGAGCGGCTCCGCGGCGTCTTCCCCGTGTTCACCGGCCTCGTCGTCGACGCGCTCGCGCGGCCGGAGTGGCTCGTGGAGGTCGCGGCGACGGCGGTCCTCCCGTGACCTTCTCGCTGATTGGACGATGCGACCGCACGGGCATGCTCGGCGGGGTGGTGACGTCGTCGAGCCCGGCCGTCGCGGCTCGCTGCCCCTCGGCCCGCGCCCGCGTCGGCGCGGCATGCACGCAGAACATCACCGACCCGACCCTCGGCCCCGCGCTCCTCGACAAGCTCGAGCGCGGGCGCTCGGCGGAGCACGCGCTCGCCGACGTCGTCGTCGAGGCGCCGAACATCGAGTACCGCCAGCTGACCGTGGTCGATCTCGACGGCCGCGGGGCGACGTTCTCGGGCGAGCAGACGCTCGGCCGGCATGCGGCGCGCACGGCGCCGGGGTGCGCCGCGGCCGGCAACCTCCTGGCCAAGGAAGACGTTCCTTCCGCGATGGTCGATGCGTTCCTCGCGGAACCGTCCGCTCACCTGGGTGACCGACTCTTGAGAGCGCTCCAGGCCGGACGAGGTGCGGGCGGCGAGCGCGGGCCGGTTCGCTCGTCCGGGATGATCGTCGTCGACCGCGTCCCCTGGTACGTGGTCGACCTGCGGGTCGATTGGCGAGAGGACGACCCGATCGAGGAGCTCGGCCGCCTCTGGGCGCTCTGGAAGCCGCAGATCGACGACTACGTCGCACGCGCCCTCGATCCCGCATCCGCGCCGGCGTTCGGCGTTCCCGGCGACGAGTAGGCGACCCGGACGGCGTCGCGGGAAGCGGACCCCGAGCGGAGCGGCGTTGTGGGTCGAGAAGAAGAGGCCGCCCGACGCTCCCTTCGACAGAAGCGTCTGGACCTGCCGCCGCGTCTCCTCGTCGAAGACGGGCGGACCCGGATTGCCATCAACGTGATCGCCACATCGTCCTCACCGGGCACGCCGACGCCGAGCCAACGGAAGTTTCCCGGAAGCGCGAGAGCGGGCGGTCGCGGTCGCGGCGCCCATTGTCGCGCGATGGCTCCACCGCGGTTGTCCGCGAAGATGTCAGGGCATGACCGGCGCCTTCTTGCTCGCACAACTGAGCGATCCGCACATAGGCGGCGAGTGGGGCGGCGGCGACCCTATCGCCGGGCTCGCCGCCGCGGTCGAGTGCGCTCGGGGGCTGCGACCGGATGCCGTGCTCGTGTCCGGCGATCTCTCCGACAACGCCACCGACGCCGAGTACGATCTTGTGCGCGAGCTCCTCGCTCCGCTCGAGGCGCCGCTGTACGTGCTGGCCGGCAACCATGACGACCGCCGGGCACTGCATCGCCACTTCGGCGTCCCCGGCGCCGCCGGCGAGCCCGTACGGTACTCGGTCGAGCTCGGTCCGATGCGGCTCATCGTGGTCGACACCACCCGCCCAGGTGAGAATCCCGGAGCGCTTGGCGCAGATCGGCTTGCGTGGCTCAACGCCCAGCTGGCGGCAGCGCCGGGGCTGCCGACGCTGGTCGCAATGCACCATCCGCCGTTCGCCACCGGCGTCCCGGCATGGGACGAGCTCGGTCTACCTGCCGCCGATCGACGTGCGCTCGCCGCGGTGATCGAGCGCCACCCGCACGTGCAGCGGCTGGTTGCCGGCCACGTCCACCGCACGATCAACGGGGCGGTCGGGGGCCGTCCGGCGCTCGTCGTTCCAAGCACCTACGTCCAGGCTCGACTGAAGTTCGATTCGGACGAGATCGAGCTCGCCGACGAGCCGGCGTGTTTCGCTCTCCACGCCGTCGTCGACGGCGAGCTGACCTCCCACATCCAGCCGGTCCACTAGCTCGGGCGACTTCCCGAGAAGGGGAGAGAGGATCGGGTACCTGGCGCGGCAAGACGCTACGTTGAGCGCGTGGATGAGCCGATGATCAGGCCGGCAACGTTCAGCGACGTGCCTGCGCTCTCCGAGCTGGCAAGGCGAACGTGGTCCGACGCCTTCGGCGAAGGGGTCAGTCCCGACGACGAGGCTGTTGAACTCGACGAGTCCCGCTCCGAGATCTACTTCGCGAAGACCCTGCGCGAGAAGACGATCCTCGTAGCTGAAGAGGACGGTGCATTGCTGGGGTACGTGCAGTTCGGCAACGTCGCGATTCGCGAAGTTCAAGTGCAGCCAGGCGATCAGGGGCTTGAACGCCTCTACGTCGAGACTGCGCTGCAGGGGCGCGGCTTGGGCCGAAGGCTTATGGACGCGGCCCTCCAGCACCCACGACTTGCCGAGGCGAGGCGCATCTTCCTCCAGGTCTGGGACCAGAACGAGCCGGCGGTCCGCCTCTACGAAAGCTTCGGCTTCCACAAGGTCGGCACCACGACCTTCGCCGTCGGCTCAAGGGTCATGGAAGACCTAGTGATGTTGCTCGATAGGAGCGACGCGACCCGCCGCGCGTAATGGGCAAGCCGCCCGGATGACGACGTCCGAGGCGTCGCCAGCCTCGCTGCTGCTCGTGCACGGCGCCGGCAGTGGCCCGTGGGTCTACCACGATTGGCGGGAGAGCTTTCCGAGCCTGCGCGTCGCCGCAGTCGATCTGCAGGAGGGCCTGGATGTCGGCGGCGCCTCGATGGCGAACTACGCCGGGCGCGTCGTGAATGTCGCTTCCGCCTTGCCCCAGCCCGTCTCGCTCTGCGGCTGGAGCATGGGCGGCCTCGCCGTCTTGCTGGCGGCCGAGGACGCGCGATCGCACAGCGTGATCCTGATCGAGCCGAGCCCGCCCGGCGAGATCCAGGGCTTCAACCCCGACGCGGAGCTTACGAGCGGAACATTTGACCCTGAGGCGACCTACGGCGCCTTCCCGGCGGGCGTGCGGGCGCGGCCCGAGTCGTCGCTCGCCCGAGCGGAGCGCAAACGCGGAATCGCGGTCCCGAGTTTGCCCTGCCCCTCGCTCGTCATCTATGGCGACGACTTCCGCGAAGGGCGCGGGACGGCGATTGCCCGCCTCTACGGCTCGTACGAGCGCGACTTTCCGGGCCTCGACCACTGGGGTCTTGTGCGCGAGAGGCGTGTGCGCGAGGCGATCGCAGCCTTCCTCGGCGCCTTCCGCCCGACCAGCGCGACGTAGCTCGGGCTCCGGGCGGCGCGGAGTGGCCACCTCCGCTATTCGGTGTTTTTCTGACGTGGGCCCGGCGCCGGCGGCACGATCTTTGCCCGGCCGAGCCCGCCGTAGTCGGCGACGGCGTCCGCGACGTTGAACAGGGCTCCGAATCGCCGCTGGGCCCGTTGCCCTGCGTCGAAGACTCCGATCTGGTTCGTGTCTGGATAGACGCTGATGTTCGGCCCATCCATCTCGCTGATCATCAGCAGCCGCACCGGCTCCTCACCGTCGTTGCGGTACCCGTGCGCGCCGCGCTCGCCACGAGGGAAGGCGACGACCTCCCCTTCCGGAAGCTCCTCCCAGCCGGCGGCGCTGCGCAGGCTAAGCCGTCCCTTGAGCGCGATCAGGAGCTCCTCGCGGTGGACGTGGTAGTGGAAGACCATCTCCTCGCCCGGCTGGAGTTCGTACAAACTCGCGCCCAGGTGCTCGGCGCCAGCACGCTCGGCGACGCGGACGGCGCGGACGCCGTCGGCCGTCACGTCGAGGGAATCGTTCAGGTTGCTGATCCACAAAGCGTACGCTTCCTCTCACGCTGATCGTGAGGCGAAGGTCGAGCTCGAGATCAACCGCGTCGTCGAATCGCCTCGAGTGACCCACATCCGGTACCGCGTCGTGAAGTGACGGAGCGCGAGATCCGCTGCCGGACGGCTCTGCTCGCGACAGGTGTCGAGTACTCGCGCCTCGACGTCCCAGCCCACTCGACGGGAAGGCCGAGGTATGAGAAATCTCATCGCGTAGATGCGCTGGCCTATCGCGACACGGGAGCGGTTGACGAGCGGCCAGGCGCTACCGGGTGCCGAGTATCCGGAACCGGAGCGACGAGGCAGCTTGACAGGGGGTCGCTTGCGGGTGGATCCTTCCGCCGGCTGTCCTCGAGGGGAGGAGCGGTGCGCAATGGCTAGGCGCTCGAAGGGTCCCGCCGCGCTGGTCGTCGCCGCGGTGTGCGCGGCGGCGGTCGCTGCCGCACCGGCCTCGGCAGCGAGGGTGTCCGTCTTTGCCCGCGGCCTCGACAACCCGCGTGGCATCGAGTTCAAGTCGAACGGGACGCTCTACGTGGCCGAAGGCGGCCGCGGCGGCACGCATTCCACCGCCGGCCGCTGCCGGCAGGTCCCCCCGCCCGTCGGCCCCTACACAGGTGGTCACACCGCCCGCATCTCTCGTATCGCCCGCGGCGGAACGAGGCGCACCGTCGTCCGC
>JALZGN010000174.1 GCA_030861005.1 Actinomycetota bacterium | reverse complement strand
GCCTGCGCCGGCGCCGCCGTTGCCGCCTGGATCGCCTCCGACCCGGCCAGCGACTCGTGCTCGTAGACGAGGTTGCCGTCCCGACCCCCGTTCGCCGCGGCCGGCTGGAGCTGGGCGGCCTCCTCGGGCTCGATCTCGATGTGGAAGAGGAAGCGAAGCACCTCCTCGCGAATGGTCTGTGCGAGCTCCTGGAAGAGCGCGTGGCCCTCCGCTCGGTACTCCGAAAGAGGGTCTTTCTGCGCCATCGCGCGCAGGTGAATCCCCTCGCGCAGGTACTCCATCGCGTCGAGGTGCTCGCGCCACCGCGCATCGACGACCTGGAGGACGAGGTAGCGCTCGACCTCCCGCATGAGCTCGGGGCCGAGCTCCTCCTCCTTCGCCGCGTACGCGTCGCGGGCATCGTCCTGAACCTCTGCCACGAGCTCCTCGCGGGTCGCGAGGTCGCGGAGCTCGTCGGCGCGAACCTGCGTCTCGTAGACCGAGTGGAGATCGGAGACGAGCGCGCCCAGGTCCCACTCCTCCTGGTACTCGGACTCCGTGTGCTGGCGGACGATGGCGTCGACGAGCTCGTCGATCCAGGTCCGAATGTCCTCCGAGAGGTCCTCGCCTTCGAGGACGCGCCGGCGCTGCTCGTAGATGGTCATGCGCTGAACGTTCATGACGTCGTCGTACTTGAGGACGTTCTTCCGCGAGACGAAGTTCTGCTCCTCGACTTTCTTCTGCGCGTTTTCGATCTGCTTCGAGAGGATCCCGGCCTCCATCGGCTCGTCCTCGGGGAGCTTGAAGCGCTCGATGATGTTGTAGATCCGGTCGCCGGCGAAGAGGCGCACGAGCTCGTCCTCCGCCGAGAGGTAGAAGCGCGACTCGCCCCGGTCGCCCTGGCGCCCGGACCGGCCACGGAGCTGGTTGTCGATCCGCCGCGCCTCGTGGCGCTCCGTCCCGAGCACGTAGAGGCCGCCGACCTCGCGGACTCCTTCGCCGAGCTTGATGTCGACGCCGCGGCCGGCCATGTTCGTCGCGATCGTGACCGAGCCTGCGACGCCGGCGTCCTTGATGATCTCGGCCTCGCGCTCGTGCTGCTTCGCGTTCAGGACGTTGTGCCGGATCCCCTCCCGCGTCAGAAGCTGCGAGAGGTGCTCCGAGACCTCGACGGAGATGGTGCCGACGAGGACGGGCTGGCCGACGTCGTGGCGCTCCTTGATGTCCGCCATCACGGCACGAAACTTCGCGTCCTTCGTCTTGAAGATCAGGTCGTTCTTGTCTTCGCGGATCATCGGCTCGTTCGTCGGGATCTCGACGACCGAGAGGTCGTAGATCTCCTGGAACTCCTTCTCCTCCGTCTTCGCCGTGCCCGTCATCCCGGCGAGCTTCTCGTAGAGGCGGAAGTAGTTTTGGAGCGTGATCGTCGCGAGCGTGACGTGCTCCTCCTTGATCGGAACGCGCTCCTTCGCCTCGACGGCCTGATGGAGCCCCTCAGACCAGCGGCGCCCCTCCATGATCCGGCCGGTGAACTCGTCGACGATCTTCACCTCGCCGTCGATGACGACGTAGTCGTCGTCCCGGTGGTAGAGCGATTCCGCCTTGAGCGCCTGGATCAGGTGATTCACAAGCTGCGCGTTCCGCGGGTCGTAGAGGTTGTCGATTCCGAGCGCGCGCTCGACCTTCTCGATCGCCGGCTCCAGCGGCGAGACGGTCTTGAACTTCTCGTCGTAGGTGTAGTCGAAGCCGTCGTATGCGTCCTCGCCCTTCGCGCCGATCTTCACCGGCGTCCCGGCGAGCGTCTTCGCGACACGCGCGAAGTCGTAGTACGTCTTCCCGGCCGTCTCGGGCTCGCCCGAGATGATGAGCGGCGTCCGCGCCTCGTCGATCAGGATCGAGTCGACCTCGTCGACGATCGCGTACGTGTGGCCCCGCTGCACCGTCGCGTCGAGCGACGTTGCCATGTTGTCCCGCAGGTAGTCGAACCCAAACTCCGAGTTCGTCCCGTACGTGATGTCTGCCGCGTAGGCGTCCCTCCGCTCGTTGAAGGGCATCAGGTTGCGGATGTACGCCGCGCGCAGGCCGAGCGCCTCGTAGACCGGGCCCATCCACTCGGTGTCGCGCTTCGCGAGGTAGTCGTTGACGGTGACGAGGTGGACGTTCCTCCCGGTGAGCGCGTTCAGGTAGAGCGGCATCGTCGCGACGAGCGTCTTCCCCTCGCCGGTCTTCATCTCGGCGATGTCGCCCTCGTGGAGGACGATCGCTCCCATAACCTGGACGTCGAAGTGCCGCATCCCGAGCGCACGCCGCGCCGCCTCGCGAACGGCGGCGAACGCTTCGAAGAGGATGTCCTCGAGCTCTTCCCCGTTCTCGATCCGCTGCTTGAACTCGGCCGTCTTTGCCGCGAGATCGGCGTCCGAGAGCGAGCGGAAGTCGGGCTCGATCGAGGTTACGTAGGCCGCCTGGTCGCGGAGTCGCTTGAGGCGGCGACCCTCACCCATGCGAAGGACGCGCTCAAGCGCACCGTAGTTCTGCACCATAGCCCTAGAGTATCGGCTGCGTCGCGCGCATCCGTGAGCACGCAGCCAGCGTGCGCGAGGGGCGCTAGAGCGGGAAGACCTCGGCCTCCCAGAGAGCACGGTGGAGCCTGACGGCGCGGACGACGAAGCTCTCGTGCCCCTCGGCGAGCGCCTCGAGCTCGGGCACGTCGACACCTGACGGTTCGCCCGCCACGACCAGCGTGCGGCTCCCCTCGTGCACCGAGAGTTCGAGCTCGTCGCCCTCGACGTCGGCCGCGAGCTCGACGACGACGAGTCGGCGCGCCCCGATCGCCCACGTCTCCTCGCCTCGGCGGATCGCCTCCGCTCGGTAGGGAGGATCGAGCGCCGCCGCGACCGCGTCGGCGAGGAGGGCGAGCGGCTCGTCGGGTACGTCCTCGTCGACCACCAGCCGCGCGCTCGGGAGGGCGACGAAGTGGACGGTGTCGCCCTCGAGGCCGATGACGTTCGCGCTCGCGACGACGTCCCACTCGCGCGGACGGGGGGAGCCGTGGATCGCGACGAGCTCGGAAAGGAGCCCGCTGGGCCGCGTGGGGGACGGCGCGAGCACGCGTGGCGGCCGCTCGTCCCTTCCCTCGCCTGTGATCGAGAGGCCGCCCTCGCGAGCGAGCTTCGCGTTCAGCGTCTCGTCGCGCCGCCAGAAGGGCGTCAACCGACTTGGGGCTCGATCAGGCCGTAGGCCCCGTCGCGGCGGCGGTAGAGGACGTTCACGTCGTCGGTCTCCGCATTCTGGAAGACGAAGAAGTCGTGGCCGATCAGCTCGAGCTGGAGGACGGCTTCCTCCGCGCTCATGGGCTTCACGGCGAACTGCTTCGTCTTCACGATGACGCGCTCCCCGGCGTCACCCGGCGCCGGGAGGCCGGCCGCCGGCTCCTGATGACGCGCGTGAGCCCGGCGGCGCTTGTCGCGCAGGCGGTGGGCCTGCCGCTCGAGCTTGTCGGCGAGGAGATCGATCGACGCCTTCATGTCGTGCGAGCTTTCCCGTGCGCGTAAAACGGGACCCTTGGTCCAGACGGTCGCCTCCGCGATCTGGCTCGAGCCGATGGAGGGATTGCGCTCGGCCGCCAGCTCGAGCTCGACGCGCGCCGAGTCGTTCAGGTGTCGCTCCAGCTTCCCGAGCTTCTTCTGGGCGTAGTCCTTGAGGGCTGGGCTCAGCTCGACGTTCTTCCCCTTGACCTGCAGCCTCACGGGAGCCTCCTCGTCGATTTCGAGACCGGGACGTGAGGGTACCGGACTACGCGGCGCGCAGGATCGCGCGCGCAAACGTGACGACGTCGACGGCGCGCGCCCCGGCGCGGCGGAGCTCGGTCGCGACCGCGGCCGCCGTCGCGCCCGTCGTGTAGACGTCGTCGACGAGGACGACGGTGCGCGGCGGCTCTGCGACCGTGCGGAACGACCCGCGGACGTTGGCGCGCCGCTCCTCGCGTGGAAGCCCCGGCTGGCGTCGGACGGGGCGGGCACGGACGAGGACGTCCACGAGGGGGAGATCCCAGCGAGCGGCGAGCTCGGCCGCGAGCGCCTGCGCGGTGTTCTGCCCGCGCCAGCGCGTACGCTCGGGATCGCCGGGAACGTAGGCGATCGCGGCGACGGTCGGGCGCGAAACCGTCTCGGCGACGAGCGAGGCGGCCTCACCGGCCAGCCGGCGGAGGCCGCGCTCCTTCCACGCGGCGACGAGTGCGCGCGCCGCTCCCTCGTACGCGACCGCCGCGCGGGCGTGGCGGAACGGGATCCGACGGCCGGCGCACTCCGCGCAGCGCTCGACCGGCCAGGCCGTCGGAGCTCCGCAGCGAGCACAGAGCGGCGGGCGGATCCGAAGGAGCGCGTAACGACAGGCCGAGCAGAAGAGCGTCTCTCCAGCGCCGCACGCGGCACACCGCGCCGGGAGGACGACGTCGAGGAGCGCCACCAGGCGACCGTAGCTCCCTCGGCCGCGAAAGATGGCACCAGCTCCGCGCCGAAAGAGCACGAGTACAGTCTGTTACTGCCGCTCAGGCGGGGTAGCGGAGGACCGATTCGGCGAGCTTGGAGGCGTCGCCGAAGATCCCCGCGACCGCGAGCCCGTCGTCCGGGACGACGCTCCCTGGAAGGAGTGCGGCCCGGCGGATCGCAGCCCCGCGGCCGACGTGGCAATCCGCGCCGATCACCGCGGGCCCCCGGATCTGGACGTCTTTCTCGACGACGACGTTGCAGCCGAAGACGACGGGGCCGTCGACCTGGGCGCCGGCGTTGATCCGGCAGCCGTCCTCGGCCCAGATCCCCGGCGCGATCGCCTCCCCCGGGATGTCGACGCGGACGCGGCCGAGAACCGCGTCGAGGATCGCGTCGCGGAGGGCGTCGAGGTCGCCGACGTCGTTCCAGTAGGACATCGTCGTGTACGCGTAGACGGGCTCGCCGGCGGCGACGAGGGCGGGCCAGAGATCGCGCGCAAAATCGTAGTACGTCTCGGCGGGGATCCGGGCCAGGAGTTCGGGCTCGATGACGTAGACGCCGCAGTTCGCGAGGTCGGACCGCGCCTCATCGCGGTTCGGGCGCTCCTGGAAGCCGCGGACGCGCGTGTCGCGATCGAGGATCGCGACGCCGTACGACGACGGGTCGTCGACCGGCTTCACGGCCATCGTCGCGACAGCGGAGGAGCGGCGGTGGTGCCCGAGGAGCGCGGTCACGTCGATGTCGTGGAGCCCGTCGCCCGAGACGACGAGGATCGCCTCGTCGTCCCAGAAGTCCTCGAGCTTCTTCGTCCCACCCGCCGTCCCGAGCAGCTCGGGCTCGTGCGACCAGGTGATCTCCATCCCGAGCTTGGAGCCGTCGCCGAAGTAGCCCTGAGCGACCTCCGGAGTGGCGTGCACGTTGATCCCGACTTGACGGACGTCGTGGCGGGCGAGGAGGTTCAGGAGATGGTGGAGAACCGGGCGGTTCGCGATCGGCATCATCGGCTTCGGGAGGAAGTCGGTGAGCGGGCGTAGTCGCGCCGCGTGCCCCGCTGCGAGCACCATCGCCCTCATTGCAGCGCGCTGAAGACCCGATCGGCCTCGCGCAGACCCTCCTCGGAGCCGATGTCGAACCACGTTCCGGGCACCTGCCAGGTGTATACCGGCGTACGCGTGTAGAGCCACTCCACGAGGCGACCGGGCTGATCGGCGTTGTTCCCCTCCGCGACGTAGCGGTGGATGAGCGGCACGATCTCGCGCGGGTAGAAGTAGAGCGCGATCCCCGTCAACGTGCTCTTCGGGTCGGCGGGCTTCTCCTCGAAGAACGTGATTCGCCCGTCCTCGTCGACCTCGATCGCGTTGTAGCTGCGGATCGCGTCGAGGCTACCTACGTCGTAGACGGCGAGGACGGGCGCGCGCCGCTCGCGTCCGTAACGGCCGAAGTCGGCGAGGTCTTCGCTGAAGAGGTTGTCGCCCGCCACGACGACGACGTCGTCGTCGACCGTCCAGGTTCGGAGGACGAGCGCGAGGTCGCCGATCGCCCCAAGCTTGTCCTCGTCGCTCGTCGTCCCGTCGTCGACGACTCGAAGCTCGCGCCCCGCGGCGTCGTACCCGGCCGCCCACGTCCGGAAGTGGCGGGCGAACTTCGCGTTCGTGACCACGTAGACGACGTCCACCTCGGGGATCGGCGCGAGGCGGGCGAGGACGTGCTCGAGCATCGGACGAGCCGCGACCGAGAGGAGCGCCTTCGGGCGGTCGAGCGTGAGCGGGTAGAGCCGGGTGGCGTAGCCGGCGGCGAGGACGACGAGCTTCACGCGGCGACCGCGGCGCCCTGCGGAAGCGACTCCGAGTACGGCGGTCGGTGCACGCCCTCCTCCGTGACGATCGCGGTGATGAGCTCGGCCGGCGTGACGTCGAACGCCGGGTTTCGGGCGGCGAAGCGCGCGCTCACTTCGCCGGGGTCCCGCTCCTCGATCGGGATGCCGTCCCCGCTCGCAGTCGCGAGGTCGACCGTCGAGGTCGGCGCGACGATGTAGAACGGGACCCGGTGACGGCGCGCCAGGACGGCGAGCGTGTACGTACCGATCTTGTTCGCGACGTCGCCGTTCGCCGCGATCCGGTCGGCGCCCGCGAGGACGTGGGTCACCTCGCCGCGTGCCATGAGCGCGCCCGCGGCGGCGTCGGCGATCACGCGGTAGGGGATGCCGGCCCGCTCGAGCTCCCACGCGGTTAGACGGGCACCCTGGAGGAGCGGCCGCGTCTCGTCGACGAAGACGGACCGGAGGAGCCCGCGCGCCCACGCGGCGCGGAGCGCGCCGAGCGCAGTGCCGTATCCGCCGGTCGCGAGGCCGCCGGTATTGCAATGGGTGAGGGCGCGGGCGCCGACGTCGAGGAGGCCGGCCGCGTGCTCGGCCATGCGGCGGCACCGCTCGACCTCGTCGCGGTGGAGCTCCCGTGCGCGCGCGGCGAGCGCGTCCGGATCGGTGCTCAGCCTTCGGAGGTCGCCGATCGCCCACGCGAGGTTGACGGCGGTGGGACGCGAAGCGAGAAGGAGGCGGGCCGCCTCGTCGAGGTCGTCACCCCGGGCGGCGGCGAGCGCGTAGGCGTACGCGGCCGCGATCCCGATCGCGGGTGCTCCGCGCACGGCGAGCGTGCGGATCGCCTCGGCGACGTCGGCGGCCGAGCGGCAGACGAGCTCCACCTCCTCGGCAGGAAGCCGGCGCTGGTCGAGCAGGACGACCGAGTCCGCCTCGAGGCGGACGATCTGCTCGGGCTCTAGGTCGCCCTCGCCCGGCCGGCTCACGCTTCCGAAAGATGCGCGCGCATCTTCCGGGGTTACGTCCCTTCGTCCCACGAGGCGAGGTAGCGCGCCTGCTCCTCGGTGAGGCGGTCGATCGCGACGCCCATCGTCTCGAGCTTGAGGCGGGCGATTTCGCGGTCGATCTCCTGCGGGACGTCGTAGACCCTCGGTTCGAGACGGTCGGCGTTCGCGACCATGAACTCCGCCGAGAGGGCCTGGTTCGCGAAGCTCATGTCCATGACGGCGGCGGGATGTCCCTCGGCCGCCGAGAGGTTCACCAGCCGCCCGTCCGCCACGAGGAAGAGCGTCCGCCCGTCCGCGAGCTCGTACCCGGCCACGTTCTCGCGGGCGCGGCGCTTCTCGACCGCGAGCTCCTCGAGCGCGGGGATGTCGATCTCGACGTTGAAGTGGCCGGTGTTCGCGAGGATCGCGCCGTCTTTCATGCGCTCCATCGCCGCCCGCGAGATCACATGCTTGTCCCCCGTGGCCGTGCAGAAGATGTCGCCCACCTCGGCCGCACGCTCGATCGGCATCACCTCGTAGCCGTCCATGAGCGCCTCGAGCGCCCGCAGCGGGTCGACCTCCGTCACGATCACGTGCGCGCCCATGCCCCGCGCGCGAAGCGCGACGCCACGCCCGGTCCAGCCGTAGCCCGCGATGACGAACCGCCGGCCGGCCAGGAGCACGTTCGTCGCGCGGATGATGCCGTCGATCGTGGATTGCCCCGTCCCGTAGCGGTTGTCGAACATGTGCTTCGTCCTCGCGTCGTTCACCGCGATGATCGGGTAGCCGAGCAGGCCCTCGGCCTCGAGCGCCCTCAGCCGGATGACGCCGGTCGTCGTCTCCTCCATGCCGCCGACGATCTCCTCGAGCTCTCCTCGCCGTTCCTTGTGGAGGATCCCGACGACGTCGGCGCCGTCGTCGATCGTCATGTGCGGGCGGTGGTCGACGGCCGCGTGAACGTGGGAGTAGTACGTCTCGTCGTCCTCGCCGCGAATCGCGTAGACCGGGATGCCGTACTCGGCGACGAGCGCCGCGGCGACGTCATCCTGCGTCGAGAGGGGATTCGACGCGCAGAGGACGAGGTCGGCCCCGCCTCCCGTGAGGGCACGAGCGAGGTTCGCCGTCTCCGCCGTGACGTGGAGGCACGCCGAGATGCGGAGCCCGGCGAGCGGCTGCTCGCGCTCGAATCGCTCGCGGATCGCGGCGAGCACCGGCATCTGACGCTCCGCCCAGCCGATCCGCACGAGGCCCTCGGCGGCGAGCGAGAGGTCGCTGACGTCGTGCTGCGGTGAGGTCGTCGCCATGCCGCGCGGCATCCTAGCGGGCGCCCCGCCGCGACGGCTCGGTCACGTCGCGTCGGCGCGGCCGTACCGGTCGTCCAGGCGAACGACGTCGTCGAGTTGCGGCGTCGAAGCCTCGAGGATGACCGAGTCCTCGAGGGCCTTCCAGCGATGGACGATCCCCGGCGTCAGGTGGAAGGCGCGTCCGGCGCCGACGACCTCGACGTCCGGTGATCGACCCGGCTCGCCGATCTCGAGCTCGATCCGCCCTTCGTGGACGTAGATGACCTCCTCCTTCTCCCGGTGGAACTGGAGGCTCAGCTGCTCCCCTTTCCGGACGTGCAGAACCTTGCCCGAGAAGTTCGTCGTGTGGGCGAAGACGATCTCGTAGCCCCAGGGCTTCTCGACGCGCCTCACCTCCGAGGCGAACCGGTCGAGATCTTCCAGGTTCGCGAGCATGTCGCTCATCGTGCCGCCCCGATCGGCGCCGGCCGCCAGTCGGGCCGGCTCGCGAGGAATTCCTCGGCACGGCGGAGGTCCTTCGGGGTGTTCACCGTGAGCCAGAGCCCCTCGTGGCGGAAGGCCGCGAGCCGCCGCTCTGCTGCGAGCTCGGGGAAGCTCGTGGTCTCGTGGTCGCCGCGCTCCGGGAGCCGCTCGATCGCTTCCTCCTCGAGGACGTAGAGCCCGGCGCTCACCCAGTGGGGGAGCCGGCCGGCCTCGTGGAACCCGACCACCGCGTCGTCGTCTGTGAGCTCGACGACGCCAAATGCAGACGGGAGAGGTGCGACGACGATCGTTGCGGCGAGAGCACGGTCGCGGTGCACCGCGAGGAGGGCGTTCAGGTCGACGTCGAGGATCTCGTCCCCGTTCGCGGCGATCACCGGTCCGCTTTCCACGCGCGCCGCGGCGGCGCGGCGAAGCCCGCCGCCCCGTCCGAGGGGCTCTCTCTCCCCGACCGCCACGATCTCGGGCCCGAGGCCGCCGAGCTCCGATTCGAACAACCCCTCCTGGCCGGCTGCGCACGCGACGACGACCCGCTCGACGCCTGCCTCTGCGAACCGAGCGATCGCGTACGCGGCGAGCGGCACGCCGGCAACGTCGACGAGCGGCTTTGGCCGCCCGTGAGCGGCGTTCCCCAGGCGCTCCCCCTTCCCGCCCGCGAGGAGGAGAGCTTCCATCACATCGCGGTCTCTCGCTCGCGCTCCTCGGTCTCCCGAACGGCGTGGAGAGGCGAGGCCGCCCGCCCGATTCCCTCGTAGGCGAACCCGGCGTCGCGGACGGCATCCGGATCGAGCATGTTCCGCCCGTCGATCACGAGCGGGTTTCGCATCGCCGCTCGAAGCCCCGCCGAGGGGAGCCGTCGCAGGTCGGCCCACTCGGTCACGATCACCGCTGCGTCGGCGCCCCTGACCGCCTCGTCGAGCGTCTCGACGAGCTCGACGCCGCGCATGAGCTTTCGCGCCTCGTCGACGGCGACCGGGTCCCACGCGCGCACGCGAGCACCTTCGGCGAGCAGGCGCGAGGCCAAGACGAGGCTCGGCGCCTCCCGCATGTCGTCCGTGTTCGGCTTGAAGGCGAGCCCGAGGAGGGCAATGCTCTTTCCCCGGAGCGGCCCTAGGTGCTTCACGAGCTTCGCGACGACCCGCCGCTTCTGGAGCTCGTTCACCTCGATGACCGCCGAGAGGAGCTGGAAGTGGTACCCGGAGTTGGCGGCGAGCTGCTTCAGGGCGAGCGAGTCCTTCGGGAAGCACGAGCCGCCCCAGCCGATACCGGCTCGCAAGAAATGAGGGCCCAGCCGATGGTCGAGGCCGACGCCGGCGGCGACCTTGGCGACGTCTGCCCCCACGAGCTCGCACACGTTCGCGATCTCGTTGATGAAGCTGATCCGCGTCATGAGGAACGCGTTCGAGGCGAGCTTGATCATCTCGGCGGAGGCGATGTCGGTACGAAGGACCGGCGTGCCGAGCGGCTCGTACAGCGACGAGACGAGATCGGCGTCCATCTCCGTGAACGCGCCGACGACCACGCGATCGGGGTGCATGAAGTTCTGGAGGGCGGTGCCTTCCGCGAGGAACTCGGGGTTCGACGCGTACCCGACGTGCGCGAGGCCGCGGGAGTCGAGCTCGTCGCGGACCTTCTCTCCCGTCCCGACGGGAACGGTGCTCTTCATGACGAGGACTGCGCGCTCGTCGAAGTCCGGGAGCTCGTCGAGGACGTGCCAGACCGCGGAGAGGTCGGCGTCGCCCGAGTACGTCGACGGCGTCCCCACGCAGACGAACGCGAGGCGCGCTTCTCGGAAGACGTCCTCGATCGCGAGCGTGAAGCGCATCCGCTCGCGGTTTCGCTCGAGGAGGTCGGCGAGGCCGGGCTCGTAGAACGGGACGCGGCCGGCCTCGAGGTCGGCGATCCGCTCCG
>JALZGN010000138.1 GCA_030861005.1 Actinomycetota bacterium | reverse complement strand
GAACAGGGCTGCCGCCACCTTGGCACCGGTCGGAGCGGCGTGGCTCGTGTCGTCCTTGGCCATGCCGCGAACGTACCCCGCCTCCCCGGGTCGTACACGGGCGGACGCGGGAAAGCGGGAGCCGGCGGAGAACGGGGAGTCGTGCGGAGGGAGCTCGCGGTCGCGATCGCCACGGCGGCCGCGTTTTTGGGTGCGGGGTGCGGCGCCGGTGAGAGGGTCGACGCGGCCGCCGTGCGCGAGGAGGCCGAGGCGCTCCGGTCGATCGCCGCGGAAGGCAGCCTTCTCGCGGAGGATGCGGCCAAGGGGCGGACGTACGGCCGGTTCGCGCGAGCGCATGCGAGCGAGCTCGGCCGGACCGCGGGCGAGGAGGCGTCTCGCCTCGAACGCGCTACGACGTCGTCGGGCGCGCGGGCGTCCGCCCGCGTCGTCGCCCGTCTCGCCGCCGACGCCGAGCGGCTCCTCGACGTGCTCGCGCAGCGAGTCGACGATCGGGAAGCCGCGCGGCGGGTGGAAGGCGATCTCCGGCGAATCGCTGACGAGGCCGCCCACGAGGCACGCTCGTGAAGGGCGTCCTCCGGATCGCGCTCGGGATCCTGGCCGCGATCGGAGGCTTCGTCGACATCGGCGACATCGTTTTCAACATGGCGGCCGGCGCGACGTTCGGCTACGAGCTCCTCTGGGTCGTCGTCGTCGGCGTCGTCGGCATCGTGGTCTACTCGGAGATGTGTGGCCGCGTCGCCGCCGCCTCGAAGCGGCCCGTCTTCGACGCGGTTCGCGAGCGGCTGGGTCTCGGAGTCGGCCTCGTCGCCCTCGTCGCGGCGGAGATCGTGAACTTCATGACGCTCGCGGCGGAGGTCGGCGGGATCGCGATCGTTCTCCAGCTCCTCTCCGGCCTTCCGTACCGCGCGCTCGTCCCGGTGGGGCTCGTCCTTCTCGCCGCCGCGATCTGGTTCCTTCGGTTCGAGTGGATCGAGCGGGTCTTCGGTTACGCGGGCCTCTGCCTCGTCGTGTTCGCCGTGGCGGCGATCAAGCTCGAGCCCGAGTGGCAGGACGTCGCGCGCGGCTTCCTGCCGCAATTCGACACCGGTGACCCGCTCGTGTACGCGTTTTTCGCCGTCGGCCTTCTGGGCGCTGCCATGACGCCGTACGAGGTGTACTTCTATTCGTCGGGGGCGGTCGAGGAGGGCTGGACGCCGCGGGACCTCGGAGTCAACAAGGCGAACGCGATGATCGGCTACGGGCTCGGGGGCTTCCTCTCGTTCGCGCTCATGATCACCGCGGGCGCGCTCTTCCTCCCGCTCGGCGTCGACCCGCAGTTTCTCGGCACCGTCGCTCTCGGCGCCGAGGTCCCGCTCGGCCAGGTCGGGCTCCTCCTCGCTCTCGTCGGGATGATGTTCGCAGTGGGCGGCGCCGCGATCGACACGTGCCTCTCAGGCGCGTACAGCCTGGCGCAGTTCTTCGGGTGGGAATGGGGGAAATACCGGGGCGCCGCCCGGGCGCCGCGCTTCACGCTCGCCTGGCTCGTCCTCCTCGTGCTCGCTTCGGCCGTCGTCGCGACCGGCATCGACGCGGTCATGCTGACCGAGTACGCAGTCGTCTTCTCCGCCGTGGCGCTTCCGCTCACGTACGTCCCCATCCTCCTCGTCGCAAACGACAGGAGCTATATGGGGCGGCACGCGAACGGCCGCCTCGCGAACGTTGCCGGCCTCGTGTACCTCCTGGTCATCCTCGTCGTCGCGGTCGCTGCCGTCCCGCTTCTCTTCCTCACGAACGGGGGCCAGGGATGAGCGTCGCTCGCCTCCGGCTCGGTCCCACGGGGGAAACGAGGTTTCCCTCGTGGCCTCCCGTCTTCGCGACGGGCGAACCTCCCGGTTTCCCCGGACCGCCTCCCCGCGCCGGCGGGGTGGAGACCGGTTCATGAGCGTCGAGGAGCTCGATCTCGCGCTCGGTCTTCTCGACCACCAGATCATCGACGGCGATGGCCGCCGCTGCGGGAAGGTCGACGATCTCGAGCTCGACGCCCCCCCGGGCGAGCGCGCGCGCGTGAGCGCGGTGCTCGTCGGGCCCCGCTACTGGCCCGGAAGGCTGCGCGGGCCGCTCGGCCGTCTCCTCATGCGCCTCGGAGGGGGAGACGGCGTCAGACTTCCCTGGGAGGAGGTTGCCGACGTGCGCTCCGCAGTCGAGCTTCGACGCCGCGCGGACGAGCTGGGTCTCGGTCGGGGCGACGAGCGCGCACGAGCGCTCGTCGGCCGGATCCCGGGCTCGTGACGCGTCTCTCGCAGCTTCTCGGCCGAACGGTGGTCAGCGAGACTGGCGAGCGGCTCGGGCGCGCCCACGACCTCCGCGCGCGCCGGAGCGGCGCCGACATCGAGATCACGGCGATCGTGGTCGCTGGCCGAGGGATCCTCGAGCGGCTCGGGATCGGCTCTCCCCCTCGAGCGGCGAGGCGCCGCCCGAAGACGGGGAGCGGAAACCTCGTCCCGTGGACCGCGGTCGTCCGCCTCGAGCGGGCGCGCATCGTCGTCCGCGAGGGAACCAAGCCGGAGTAGCGCTACGCGGCCGCTCGAACCGCCTCGACGAGCTCCTCCTTCGACATGTCGGCGCGGCCCTTGATGTCGAGCTCCTTCGCGCGCCGATAGACGTCCTCCTTCGAAAGCCGCTCGAGGTCGCGGTTCGCCGACCCGGAGTTCCTGCCCTTGCCGGCGCGCGAGCGGGCCGGCGAGCGACGGCTCTGCGCCGCCTCGAGGCTCGCGCGAAGCGCCGCCATGAGATCGGTCGGCCGCTCGGGCTCTTCCATCTCGGGCGCATGCGTCTCCGTGCCGGCGCGCTTGGCGCGAATGATCTCGCAGAGCGCGTCGCGGTAGGTGTCTTCGTACTTCTCGGGCTCGAACTTCCCCGTGAAGCTCTCGATCAGCTTCGACGCCATCTCGAGCTCCCGCTCGTCGATCTTGCCGCCCTTCGGCGCGACGCCCTCGGTCGGCCGGACCTCGTCGGCGAAGTACATCTTCTCGAGCGTGATCGTCCCGTCGCGGACGCGGAGGCAGCCGAGGTGCTGCTTGTCCCGCATGACGTACTTCGCGATCGCCGCCAGGCCGGAGCGCTCCATCGCCTCGCGGAGGAGCGCGTACACCTTCTCGGCGTTCTCTTGTGGCCCGAGGTAGTACGTCTTCTCGAAGAAGATCGGGTCGATCTCTTCGTAGGGAACGAAGTCGCGAATGTCGATCGTCTTCAGGTTGTCGGGCTCCGCCGCCTCGAAGTCCTCGTCCCCCAGGTAGACGTACTCACCCTTCTCGTACTCGAAGGCCTTGACGATCTCCTCGTCCGGAACCGACTTCCCCTCCGCCTTGCAGATTTTCTCGTAGCCGATCCGGCTCGCGTCCGGCGCGTGGACGTAATGGAAGTGCAGGTCCTTCTCCTCGATCGCGCTGTACATCCGGACCGGGACGTTCACGAGCCCGAACGAGATCGAGCCGGACCAGATGGCGCGAGGCACACCCACGTTCTGCCCTCGAGCCGCGCCGAGCGAAACGCTCGCCGCGCGGGCGCGGCTAGTGGCTTCGTTAGGGTTCGCCTCGTCGATGCGAAGGCGCGCGATCGCCCAGATGGTCCTGATCGGCGTCCTCACCGGGATCGCCACCGGGCTCGTCGCGTACTTCGTCCCGTGGCTCCCCGACTCGGCGTCCCGCGAGGCCGAGAAGATCGACGAGGTCTACTGGGTCGTGACCGTCATCTGCGTGACGATCTTCGCGCTCGTCGCTGGCGTCTCGATCTACGCCGGGTGGAAGTTCCGGGCGCCGCCCGACGACGAAGACGACGGCTCGCCGATCCACGGGCACACCGGTCTCGAGATCACGTGGACGGCGATTCCCGCCGCCCTCGTCGCCGCCATGGCCGTCTTCAGCGGAGTCGTCCTCGCGCAGGCGGAGGACATCCCGAACGAGCATGCGGTGATCCACGTGACGGGTCAGCAGTTCGCGTGGAGCTTCACGTACGAGAACCCCGACCGAACACTGGGTGAGCTCGTTCTCAAGGAGGACGAGCCGGTGGAGCTCGTCCTCACCTCGAAGGACGTCATCCACTCCTTCTGGGTGCCCGAGTTTCGGATGAAACAGGACGCCGTGCCGGGCGTCGAGACGAGGACCGTCTTGACGCCGACGAAGCCGGGCACGTACGCCGTCGTCTGCACCGAGCTCTGCGGGCTGGGCCACGGGACGATGCGGGCGCGCGCGCGGGTCCTGACCGCGCAGGACTACGAGCGGTGGCGCGCCCAGGGCGAAGCAGGCGGGCGCCAGGCGGGCGGCCAGGCCGGCGGCGGGGAGGCTGACGGCGCCTCGCTCTTCCAGTCGGCCGGTTGCAGCGGCTGCCACACGCTCTCGGAAGCCGGCGCGACGGCCGAGGTGGGTCCGAATCTCGATAACGTTCTCCGCGGCAAGGACGAGGGTTTCGTTCGCGAGTCGATCGTGGATCCGAACGCGGAGATCGAGAAGGGGTACCAGCCGAACGTGATGCCTCAGGACTTCGAGCAGCGACTCTCGGATGAGGAGCTCGACGCGCTCGTGGCGTACCTCCTCCGGTCGGTGGGAAGCTGATGGCGGTCGCCGTCCACGACGAGGTCCACGAGCCGCCGCTCGCGCCGGCGCCCGCTCCGGCGACCGGCCGGCGCCGCTGGTTCGTCGGCGGATGGCTTCGCGTCGCCTGGATGGTTCCGCTTGCCTTCCTCCTGACGCCCGTGCTCGTGATCGCCGCGCGACACGGCCTCGGTTACGCGTCGAGCGACTGGAGCGTCCTGAACCCACTCGACGACTCCGGCCTGAACTCCGATTTCTGGCACTTCGCCCGACCCGACCTCCAGCCGCTCATCACCGTCTGGACGGTTCTCGTCCCGCTCGCCTTTCTCGTCGCGCTCGGCGGCTTCGACTACTGGGCCTACTGGATCTCGGGACGGCGGACGCGGGTCGAGGACCACTCGGGCCACGGCGCGCGCGGCTGGCAGGACTACTTCCGCGTCAATACCGATCACAAGGTGATCGGGATCCAGTACCTGGTCACGACGATCTTCTTCTTCGTCGCGGGCGGCCTCATGGCGATGTTCATGCGGGCCGAGCTCGCCCAGCCCAGCGTCGACTACGTGAACACCCAGGCGTACAACGGGCTCTTCTCGGTGCACGCCTCGCTCATGATCTTCCTCTTCATTATCCCGGCGTTCGCGGGCCTCGGGAACTACGTGATCCCGCTCATGATCGGCGCGCCGGACATGGCCTTCCCGCGTCTGAACGCGCTCTCCTACTGGCTCCTTCCGATCGCCGGTCTCACGATGCTCTCGAGCTACCTGATCGGGGCCTTCGCGGCCGGGTGGACGAACTACCCGCCGCTCTCGATCCAGCAGCCGGAGGGGAACCTCATGTTCCAGATGGGCGTCCAGTGGGCGGGGGCCTCGTCGATCATGACCGCGCTGAACTTCCTCGTCACGATCATCACGATGCGGGCGCCCGGGATGACGTTCTGGCGCCTACCGCTCCTCGTCTGGGCGAACTTCGCCACCTCGACGCTCGTCGTCGTCGCGACCCCCTTCATCGCCGGATCGCAGTTCTTCATCCTCTTCGACCGCGTCCTCCACACGAACTTCTTCGACCCCGGCGAGGGCGGGTACGCGATCGGCTACCAGCACATCTTCTGGTTCTACTCCCATCCCGCCGTCTACATCATGATGCTGCCCGGCTTCGGCATCGCCTCCGAGGTGATCTCCGTCTTCGCCCGGAAGCCGATCTTCGGCTACCGCCTGATGGCGCTCTCGCTGATGGCGATCCTGATCCTGGGCTTCTCGGTGTGGGCGCACCACATGTTCGTGAGCGGGATGGCCTCGTGGCTCCGCGTCCCGATGATGGTGACGACGATGATCATCGCCGTCCCGACCGGCATCAAGGTCTTCTCCTGGCTCGCGACGCTCTGGGAGGGGCGCATCAGGTTCAAGACACCCATGCTCTTCGCCCTCGGGTTCGTCTCGATGTTCGTCATCGGCGGGCTCTCCGGGATCTACCTCGGCTCGATCCCGATCGACATCCACGCGAGCGACACCTACTTCGTCGTCGCCCACATCCACTACGTGCTCTTCGGCGGCTCGCTCTTCACGATCTACGCCGGGATCTACTACTGGTTCCCGAAGATGACGGGCCGGATGTACAACGAGGGGCTCGGGAAGCTCCACTTCTGGCTCACCTTCGTCGGCTTCAACGCGACCTTCTTCCCGATGCACTGGATCGGCCTCCAGGGCATGCCGCGGCGCGTCGCCGTCTACGACCCGCAGTTCGGGGACTGGAACATGGTCATCTCGATCGCGTCCTTCTTCCTCGGCGCCTCCACGCTCGTCTTCCTCTACAACCTGATCGTGAGCTGGCGCATGGGCGAGCCTGCGCCGTCGAATCCGTGGCGCGCGCTGACCCTCGAATGGCAGGTGTCCTCGCCGCCCCCGCTCTTCAACTTCAGCGAGATCCCCCAAGTCGTGGGGAGCCCCTACGAGTACGGCGTTCGGGGCGCCCGGCATGCGATCGTGAACGGAAAGCCCGCCACCGAAGCGCGGGAAGCGGCGCCCGCCGAGGAGATCCTCTCCTGACCTCGACGCGGGCGACCTCCCTCACGGACGCCGCTCGGAGGTCCCGGTGAACGCGACCGCCGCGCCGCGCCACATCCTCGTCGTCGCCAACGAGACGGTCGCGGGGAAGAGCCTCCTCGATGCCGTCCGCCAGCGCGCGGCGGCGGGCCCGATCCGCGTCACCGTCGTGTGCCCCCAGAACGCGCCGCGCATGAGCCGCTCGGTCGTCTACCACGACGAGCGCCGCTCGGCTGCGGAGCGGAGGCTTCGGCGAACGCTCGACCTCCTCCACGAGGCAGGCATCGCCGCCCGTGGCGCGGTCGTTGATCCGGACCCCCTCCAGGCGATCAAGGACGCGCTCCACGAGTACCGCCCGGACGAGGTCATCATCTCGACGCATCCCGAGAGCAAGGGGTCGAGCTGGCTTCGCGGGAACCTGATCGACCGCGCGCGCAAGGCGGCGGGCGACGTTCCGGTCGAGCACGTCGTCGTCGACATCAGCGAGCCGCGCGAGAAGGCGCACGTTCTCGTGCTTGGAAGCCAGACCGTCGTCGCCGACCCGGTGGTCGCGGCCGTGCGAGAGCGCGCGGGCCAGTCGCCAGCCGACTTCACGGTCGTCGTCCCGGCCGATCCGCCCGGAGCCGAGCAGCGGGTGAAGAAGACGCTCGCCCGCCTGCGCGCGGAGGGAATCGAGGCGACCGGCCATGTCGGTGACCCGGATCCCGTCTGCGCCGTCGTGAACGCGCTCCACGAGGAGCGCGTCGACGAGATCATCCTCTCGACGTTTCCGCGCGAGACTTCCGGGTGGCTGCGGCGCGACGTCATCGGCCGCATCCGAAAGCACACGCAGGTGCCGCTCGAGCACGTCGAGGTGCCTCGGGAGAAGGCTGAGGCGGCCGTTCGAGCGTGATGGCGACCGTCGCGCACGCGCACGAGCACCCGCCCGCCGCGAACGCGAGCTCGCGCGTCGACGCGCGGCTCCTCGGCATCTACATCTTCATCGCGTCCGAGGTCATGCTCTTCGGCTCGTTCTTCACCGCGTACTTCTTCGCGCGCGTGATCGTCCCGAACGAGAAGTGGCCGCCGGAGCCGTTCGAGCTACCGGTCTACGTGGCGCTCCTGAACACGATCCTCCTCATGACGTCGAGCGTCACGATGCACTGGGCGCTCCAGTCGATCAAGCGAAACTACCGAGCGGGCCTCATCGCGGGCCTCACGCTCACGTTCCTGCTCGGCCTCGCGTTCCTCCTCATCCAGATTCGCGAGTACACACGCGTCGGCTTCGGACCGAAGGACCTCGCCTTCGGCTCGACCTTCTTCGGACTGACGGGTCTCCACGGCGCGCACGTCTTCGTCGGCCTGAACCTCCTCTCGTACGCGCTCATCCGCTCGATCCGCGGCCACTACGGCCCCGAGGCGCACAAGCATCTCGGCGTCGAGATCCCGGGCATCTACTGGCACTTCGTCGACGTCATGTGGATCGTCGTGTACACGACGGTCTACGTCGTCTAGGCGCAAGCGGCCGAGGTGCGAAACCCTCTGCGCACCGAGGCCGAGGCGTTCAGCTTCGTGCTCGTCTGCGCCGCTCTCGCGCTCGCGGTCGCGCTCGCGGCCGTGTTCGGCGGCGGCGACGTCGCGCTCGCCGTCTTCCTTGCCCTCGGCCTCGGCGTCGCCGCCGGCCTCTACCTCCGGAGCGAGCCGAAGGATCGAGAACCGGCGATCTGGGCGCGGCGCGGCGACGACCGCCGGCGGATCCTCGTCGTCGCGAACGAGACGGTCGCCGGGACTGCGCTTCGCGAGGAGGTCGTCCACCGAGCGGGCGGCGACGCCGACGTCCTCGTCGTCGCTCCCGCGCTCAACTCTCGCCTTCGCCACTGGACCTCCGACGAGGACCGGGCGCGCTCGCAGGCGGAGGCACGGCTCGACGCTTCGCTCGCCGCGCTCGCGGAGGCCGGCGTGGCAGCGCGGGGGCAGGTTGGCGACGACGACCCGCTCCAGGCGATGGACGACGCGCTCCGGACGTTCGGCGCCGACGAGATCATCATCTCGACGCATCCGCCGGGGCGATCGAACTGGCTCGAGCGCGATCTCGTCTCGCGGGCACGCGACCGCTACGAGTGCCCGATCGCGCACGTCGTGGTCGACCTCGAGCACGAGCGGGCGCGCGCGACGACGTCGGCGTAGCGGCCGCCGCGGGCGTCGCCTCCGACTCTCAGCCGCCGCGAACCTTGAGAACGTACTCGGCGAGCGAGCGAATCTGCTTGTCGGAGAGCTTGCCCTTGAAGGGCGGCATTCCGCCGCCCCCGTTCGTGATCTGCTCGATCGCCCCACCGCGGTCGATCGAGGACTCGTCGAGGTTCGGCCCGACCGCGCCGGAAGTTCCCGCGTCCGAGAGGGTGTGGCAGCTCCCGCACGACCCGGTGAAGATCGCCTTCGGGTCGTTGCTCGCCGCCCGAGCGACGGGTTTGTTCGCCACGGTCGCGACGTAGTCGGCGATCGAGATTCGGTCCTGCTCCGGCAGGTAGTTCTTCGTCCCCTTCTCGTCGAATTCCGGCATCGGGGGAGCGGGGATCTTCATCTGCTCGTACACGACCTGGAAGTACGTCTCCTCGTCGAACTTCTGGTCGCGGGCGGTGAACCCGCTGTCGAGGTTCGGGCCGATTTGACCCGCCGTGCCCGCGTCGGCAAGGACGTGGCACTGGCCGCAGCGCTTCTGGAAGAGCTCCTTGCCGCGCGTCGTGTCGGCCCCCTCGCGGCTGGCCGCAGTCGCACCGCAGCCCGAGAGGACGAACGTCGCGAGAAGCGACGCCGCGAGAGCTGCGGCGCTAGGCCTCCGCAGTGTCGCGCGACTCCAGGTTCTCAACCGCCTCGGTGCGCGTCTCGTAGATCGGAAACACCTTGTCAAGCCCGGTGATCTCGAAGATCTTCGTGATGTTCCGGTCGCTGCAGACGAGCGAGAGCCGACCGCCGTTCGGCCGGAGCCGCTTCACGCCGCCGACGAGGACGCCGAGCGTCGTCGAGTCGATGAACGTCGTCTCGGTCAGGTCGACGACGACGTCCTTGCCCCCCTGGCCGACGACCTCGAGCAGCTGCTGTTTGAACTCGGGCGCCGTGTACAGGTCGACCTCCCCCGAGAGGGAGATCACGTAGGCGTCTTCCCGCAGCTTCTCCGTGCTGATGTCGAAGTTCATCGTGGCGCCGGATCAGGCGCGTACCTTACAGCGCGCTCGCTCAGGGAGTACCGCCCGCTGGGCCTTGCTTCTCGAACAGCCGCAGCTGCCGGACGAGCTGGCGCACCTGCGGCGCGTCCACCGCCTCGGGGGCAAGCTGGAGATAGCGGCGGTACGCGCGGAGTGCGCGCGGGTAGTCCTGGGCCGCGACCGCCGACCGGCCGAGATCCGCCCACGGCGTCGGATCGTCCGGCTGGAGCTTCGTGAGCCGCTCCCAGACGTCCGCCTCCCTGCGGTGCATGTCCACGGACGTGCTTCGCGCCTGCGTGAACGCCTGCTCGAGCTCCTGGCGGACGAAGTCGGTGATGCGGTCGGAGCCGAGCTTCTCGCCGAGCTTCGAGCTCGGATCGTGGATCTCGTTCGCGAAGAAGGCGCTCGACGCCTGGGCCTGGATCGCAGCCACACGCTCGTCCGCCTCGCGCGCCTTGGTGCCGTACAGGACGGCCAGGCTCTCGAGACCCTCGACGTCGCGCGGACGAAGCTTCGTGTACGCCTCCCAGGCGGTGAGCGCCTCGTCGGTTCGCTGCTCTGCCTGGAGCGCGTTCGCGAGGTCACGCTGGGCGTTCGCGTCGCCGGGGTTCTCGCGCACGCGCTCGCGGGCGTCGTCGAGCGAGGGCGTGCCGCTTCCGGGCTGGCGGTGGAAGAGGTCGGAGACGTAATCGCCGATCCCAGAGCCTCCTGCGCCGACGCCGAACCCGACGAACCCGATCGCGAAAGCCAACGCGAGGAACGCGAAGACCCACTTCGCCCGGCGGCGAAGCCGCGGGAAGAACATCAGGTCTTCTGCGCTACTGGCAGGGCGCCGAGCAGGCGCGCGCGGGCTCTTGCGGCTGCGTGTCGAAGCCCGTGCCATGCCATCCCTCCTTTCCGGTAGCGCTCCTCGCCGTCGACGAGCGTGGTGAGCACCCGCTCCGGCGAGCCTCCCATGACCACCGCCGCGGCCGGGTCCTCCCAGGGCAGGTACGGCGACCCGGCGAGCGAGACGACGGCGATGTCGGCGCGCTTCCCCGGGGCGAGCGACCCGACTTCGTTCTCGAGGCCGAGCGCGCGCGCACCGCCAAGGGTAGCGAGTTCGAGCGCGTCCTCGGCCGAGAGCGCGTCGGCCCGCTCCCCTCGCCCGCGCGCCGCGAAGATCGCCGCGCGCATCTCCTCGAAGAGGTCGAACGAGGGGGTCGAGGCGGGGCTGTCCGTCCCGAGCGCGACACGGACGCCGGCCGCGCGAAGCTCGGCGAGGGGCGCGATCCCGCACCCGAGGAGGGCGTTCGAGCGCGGGCAGTGCGCGACGGCGACGTCGTGCTTCGCGAGAAGCTCGATCTCCTCTCCGTCGACCTTGACGCAGTGCGCCGCGACGATCCGCGGGCTCAGGATCCCGTGGGCGGCGAGGTGGCGGACGGCCGTCCGTCCCGGGGCCTCGGGGAGGAGCGCGGGATGCCGCTCCCAAGCGCCCTCGCCCGTCTCGAGCCACTCCTGCTCGGCCTCGCTCTCGGCCAGATGCGTCGCGACCGGAAGGTCGAGCTCGAGGCACGCGCGGTAGAGCTCTGCCGAGACGGTGTACGGCGCGTGCGGCGAGACGCCGAGGCGAACCCGGTCCGAGAGGACGTGCTCGATCTGCGCCCGCTTGCGCTCGAACTGCTCGGCGAGCGCCTGGGCGTCGGACCCGAAGACTTCGAGGTGGACGAGCGAGCGCAGGCCGAGCTCGTGGCACGCGAGGGCGGCCGCACCCGTAAAGCTCGCGTCGGCGACCGTCGTCGCCCCCGAGCGGAGGCACTCGGCCGCGCCGAGGCGGGCGATCGCGACCGGATCCGCGTCCACGAGCCGCGCCTTTCGCTCGATGTGCGTGAGGAGCCACTCCTCGAACGGGAGACCGTCGCCGAAGCCCGCGTAGACGGCGTACTCGAGGTGCGTGTGCGCGTTGACGAAGCCCGGGACGATCGCGGCGTCTCGAAATCGCTCTCCCTCCCCGAGCTCGTCGCCCGCTCCGAGCGCGACGATGCGGCCCTCCTCGATCGCGACCGCGCCCTCCTCGATCGGCGGCCCGTCGACCGGGAGCACCCAGTCGGCCGAGAGGATGCGCACGGCCGCTACGGCTCGCCGGCGCCGATCAGCGGCTCTCCCAAGACGCCCTTCCGCTCCCAGCGCCGCTCGAAGAAGACGGCCAAGAGAACGGACAGCGCGTAGAGGGCGAGCAGCGGGACGACCTCGAAGGCGAGCGAGACCGGGTCGACCGTGGGCAGGAGGGCAGCCGCGACGACGATGAGCGCGACGCCGGCTCGCCAGTTGCGACGAAGCGCGGCGGACGTGACGACGCCTAGGCGGACGAGCGCGAGGACGAAGACGGGAAGCTCGAACATGAGCCCGATCCCGAGCAGCGAGAGGGCGACGAACGAGTAGTAGTAGCTCGCACGAATCTGGATCTCGAAGAGGTCGTCGTTGAAGCTCGTCAGGAAGCTGAGCGCCTTCGGAAGGATGAGGTAGTAGCCGAACGCGACTCCCATGGCGAAGAGGAGCGAGGCGAAGACGACGAAGACCGCGACGATCCGCTGGGTGTGCTCCTCGAACGCAGGCGCGAGGAAGCTCCAGAGCTGCCAGAGGACGACCGGGAGCGCAAGCGCGAAGCCGGCGATAAGGCTCACCTTGACCGTCGTGAAGAAGGGCTCGGTGACGCCGAACGTCACGAGCTTTCCCTCGCGTGCGGCGGGAAGCGGCTGCGCGAGCCAGCCGAGGATGTCGTTCTGGAAGGCGAACGCCCCGGCGAACCCGCCAGCGACGGCGAGAAGGGCGAGGATGAGCCGAGTGCGAAGCTCGTCGAGGTGCTCGACGAGGGTGACGCTCTCGGCGTGGGCTAGACGACGCGGCAGGCGCGCCATCGGAAGCTCCTAGCGCGGGGCGTGCTCGCTCTTCGGCTGCGCGGGCTCCGGAGTGGGCGTCGAGGTCGCCGGCGGGGGCGCAAGCTCGGCTCGCTCGGGCTCGTCGTCGGTCCCGGTGACCGCGTCCTTGAACTCACGCATCCCACGCCCGAGCGACCGTCCCATCTCCGGGAGCCGCTTCGCCCCGAAGAGGAGCAGCAGCACGACGAGGATGATGAGCATCTCCTGCCAGCCGACCGGGCCCATGCGGCGAGGATAGCACCCGCTCGCGGACCGGTCGCACGTGGGCGAGCCGCTAGACTGACCCTGTCACGAGCCGCACCGGCTCGCCCTGCGACTTCGAGGAAGCGCTGTCACAAGCTTTGTCGGTACTTGAGATCAGGAACTTGCATGTCGCGCTCGAGGACGGGACGCCGATCGTCCGCGGCGTCGACCTGAGCGTCGACACGAACGAGGTGCACGCGATCATGGGCCCGAACGGGTCCGGGAAGTCCACGCTCGCCTACGCGCTCATGGGCC
>JALZGN010000190.1 GCA_030861005.1 Actinomycetota bacterium | reverse complement strand
GGCACACTCGCCGCGCTCGCGGTCCTCGTGGCGACGGGGATCCCGCTCGCGTCGAACGAGAACCGTTGGGACGACTCGACGCTCCAGGCGAAGCTCGCCCTCGTCGGGCTTGCCGCCCTCCTCGTCGGCCTGCACGTGCGGTTTCCCGCGCGGCGCGCACTCGACGCCGCCGTCTTCGTCGTCTCGCTCGCAATCGTGTGGCTGGGCGCCTCGCTCGCCCACTAAGGGGGCGCGGGGGAACGCCGATCCTTCCCAGCACCTACGATCCGTCCATGGCGGCGCCCGCGCGCGAGGCCGGCGACAGCCGAATCCTCCTCGAGATCATCTCCACCGTCGGATCGTCCCTCGAGCTCGACGACGTGCTCGCCGCGGTCGTCCGGCTCCTGTCGGACGCAGCCGCCGTCCACGCCTGCTTCGTCTACCTGATCGAGGACGGCGGCGAGCGGCTCGTCCTCGAGGCGGCATCCGAGCCGTACGCCGACCACGTCGGGCGGATTCGGCTCGAGCGCGGGGAGGGCCTCGCCTGGTGGGCGGTCGAGAACCGCGAGCCCGCCTTCATCCGCGAGGACGCGCTCGCGGACCCGCGCGTGAAGTACGTCCCCGAGCTCGACGAAGAGCGTTTCCAATCCCTCGTCGCCGTCCCGATCCTCGCGCGCGAGGGGAATTCGATCGGTGCGATCCTCCTGCACACCGAAGCGCCACGCGAGTTTACAGAGGCGGAGGCGAACGTCCTCGTCTCGACCGCCTCGCTCGTCGCAGGAGCGATCGAGAACGCACGGCTCTACGAGGAGACGCGCCGCCGCGTCCGCGAGCTCGAGCATCTGATCGAGCTCGGGGAGACGATCGCCCGCGCCGAGAGCCGGGACGAGCTGCTCCCTGCCGTCGCCGCGCGGGCGCGCGACCTCCTCCGCGCGACCGCCTGCCACGTCTACTTGGCGGACGCCACTCGCGACGACCTTCGCCTCCACTCGTCGGCGCCGCGCGGGAGCTCCGCGCGCGCGGCCATCCCGCTCGCCGAGCTCGGGCCCGAGCTGGCGCGAAGCGGGCGCTCGACCACCGTGGCTGTCCCGCTCGTCGCCACCGACGAGCTCCTCGGCCTCCTTCTCGCCGAGGGCACGTCCGAGATCGAGCTCGCACGCGCGGTCGCGAACCAGGCCGCCGTCGCGCTCAAGAAGATCGACCTGATCGAGCGCCTGACGGAGAAGAACCTGATCAAGGACTTCTTCGAGGAGCTCGGGGGCGGCCGAGCGCTCGGCGACCTCAAGAGCCGCGCCGGGCGGCTCGGGTTCGACCTCGACGCGCGCTATCTCGTCGTCGCGGCCTCGCCGCCCGAGGACGCGTTCGAGCGCTCGCTCTCAGGCCTCGCGCCAGGCTCCCTCTTCGACCGCCGAGACGACCTCACCCGCGCGCTCCTTCGCGTGCCGCACGGCGGGCAAACCCGCCTGATCGAGACCGTCCGCGCGGTCGCGGGCGAGGGTGGGGAGCGCGTCGCGGTCGGGATCTCGAACGTCTGCAAGGGCGTGGCGAGCTTCCCGGCCGGCTTCGACGAGGCTGAACACGCCCTGCTCGGGCTCACGGTTCTCGGCGGGGGCGCCGGCGTCATGACCTACGACGAGCTCGGCCCGTATAAGTACCTGCTTCGGATGTCGCTCGACGGCGGCGTCCGCGACCCCCACCGGGAGGCGGTCGCCCGTCTCGCCGAGTACGACCGCCAGCGCTCGACGGCGCTCCTTCGGACGCTCGAGGAGTTCCTCCGCCGCCGCGGGAACGTGAGCGCGACGGCCGAGGCGCTCTTCGTCCATCCGAACACCCTCCGCCAGCGCCTCCGCCGCATCCTCGACCTGACCGGGATCGACCTGCGCCGCGACGACTGGCTGATGGTCGAGATAGCGGTGAAGCTCGTGAAGCTCGAGGATGCGCTCAGCGCCGGGGTGCCTCCCTCGAGGACGGAAGGCGTCATCCTGACGAGGCCGCCGAGAGGGAGCTCGGGATGAAGACCGCGCCCCCCGCCGGATAGCGTGCCGGGCGACACACCCCTGCGCGGCGGCGTGTAGTCGGCGGCCATCGTCACGCCCGAGCGCGGCGTTTATCGTCCGCGGCGCACAACGGCAAGGGAGGACGAGATGGCCACGACGGCGGCGCCCAGCGTCGACGACATCCGCCGCGAATCCGAGGAGCGCGGCATCCAGTTCTACTTCGCGCAGTTCGTCGACCTGTACGCGCGGCCGAGCGCGAAGCTCGTCCCGGCGCAGAACCTGGACGATCTCGTAACGGACGGCGCCGGATTCGCCGGCTTCGCCGCCGGCGAGATCGGCCAGCTTCCGAGCGACCCCGACATCGCCGCGATCCCGGACCTCGCGAGCTTCACGCCCGTTCCTTGGGAGCCCACCGTCGCTCGCTTCGCATGCGACATCACCGTCGAGGGCGAGGAGTGGCCGTACGACCCACGCACGATCCTCCGCCGCCAGCTCGACCGCGCGCGCCAGAAGGGGTTCGAGTTCATGATCGGGCTTGAGCTCGAGTACTTCCTCGTCGAGCAGCTGGACGACGGCTCGATCCGGCTCGCCGACCCGCTCGACACGCTCGAGAAGCCGTGCTACGACCTCAACGGCCTCACGCGCCACTACGAGTTCCTGACCACGATCTCGCGCTACGTGAACGAGCTGGGCTGGGGGAACTACGCGAACGACCACGAGGACGCGAACGGCCAGTTCGAGCAGAACTTCACGTACGCCGACGCACTCACGAGCTGCGACCGTGCCATCTTCTTCCGCTACATGATCCACCAGCTCGCGGAGCAGAAGGGTCGTCGCGACGGCCGCCGGATCCTGGCCACCTTCATGCCGAAGCCCTTCTCCCACCTGACGGGGAACGGCTGCCACTTCCATATGTCGCTCTGGGACGGCGACACGAACCTCTTTCTCGACGAGAACGACGCGCGCGGCCTCGGCCTCTCCGAGACGGCCTACCAGTTCATCGGCGGGCTCAAGAAGCACGCCCGCGCGTACAGCGCGATCACGGCGCCGATTGTGAACTCCTACAAGCGGCTGAAGCTCGGGGCGACGGCGAGCGGCGCCACCTGGTCGCCCGTCTGGATCTCGTACGGGTACAACAACCGCACCCAGATGCTGCGGATTCCGGGCCCCGGCCGAGTCGAGGACCGGACGATCGACGGCGCCTGCAACCCGTACCTGGCCGCGGCGGCCGTGCACGCGGCGGGGCTCGACGGGATCGAGTCGGGGCTCGACGCCGGCGAGCCGAACTCGGAGAACCTGTACGCCAAGTCCTACGACGAGCTCACGGCGCGCGGCCTCCGCGCCCTCCCGCGCAACCTGTTGGAGGCGACCTACGACCTGGAGGAGGACGACGTCCTCCGCGAGGCGCTTGGCCGAGGCCGCGAGGAGGACTACGTCGACTACTTCATCCGGGTGAAGCGCGAGGAGTGGAACCGCTACCACGAGCAAGTGACCCCATGGGAGGTCGCCGAGTACCTGACGCGCTTCTAGAGCCCTATGTAGGAATCCAACATACCGGTAGGGACGATTCCTCGCTTCCCTCCGCCAAGAAGCGTCCGAACGGCGTGTAACTTAACGACATATGTGTGGCTGCGTCGGCGTCTTCGCGAAATCGGCCGAGATCGAGGAGTCGCTGGGGGAGCACCTCGCCGCGATGCTGTCGCAGATGAGCGACCGCGGCCCCGACAGCGCCGGCGTTGCGATCTATCGCGATCCTGCAGCCCCGGGAGCGAGCAAGCTTACTCTCTTCTCGGGCGATCCCCTCTACGACTGGCACGGTCTCGCAGCCGACCTCGGCAACGTCTTCGCCGGCGTCTCCGATCCGCGCGTGCGTGGAAGCCACGCGGTCCTCGAGGTCGAGGCCGAGGCGGCCGAGGCCGAGGCGTGGGTCAGAAAGGCGCGTCCCGAAGTCCGCGTCATGAGCGCGGGCCAGGCGATCGAGATCTACAAGGAGAGGGGCCGGCCCGAGGAGTTCGTGCGGCAGTTTGCGCTCGGCGACTTCCAGGGGACGCACGCGCTCGGGCACACCCGGATGGCGACGGAGAGCCGAGTCACGACCGAGGCGTCGCATCCGTTCTCGACCGGCCTCGACCTTTGCCTCGTCCACAACGGGTCGCTCTCGAATCACAACCGACTGCGCGAGCGCCTGCGCCGCGAGGGGATCGAGTTCCAAACCGACAACGACAGCGAGGTCGCCGCCGGCTACCTCGCATGGCGCCTGCGGGAAGGTGAGTCGCTCGAGCAGGCCCTGGAATCGTGCCTCGACGACCTCGACGGCTTCTACACCTTCCTGGTCGGCACGGTCGACGGCTTCGCAGTCCTCCGCGACCGGATCGCCTGCAAACCGGCCGTGATCGCCGAGACGGACGACTGGGTCGCGATGGCATCCGAGTGGCGCGCGATCGCGACGCTTCCGGGCGCGGCGGACGCGCGCGAATGGGAGCCCGCGCCGGGCGTCGTCTATGCGTGGGAACGCGCCCGGGTGTGAACGTCGCTCGCCTACGACTCCCTTCCACGGGGGACAGGTCTTCCCCGTGGACCCCCTTCTTGCCGCCGGGGGAACCTCCCGGTTGGGTCACGGGGGAACCCATGGTTCCCCCGTGTGCCCCCTCCTTGAGAGGGGGCGACGCGCATCACTCCTCGCGAGGCACGAACAGCGCTCGCTGCTCGGGAATGCGTGACCACGGCGCCACCTCCACGACGGAGCAGACGGACCCTCCACCGGTGCTTGCGCGCACCTGACGCAGGCCTTCCCTCAGCCTCGTGTGCCGCTCGCCGCCCGCGGGCTTCAC